>NZ_AQOI01000492.1:0-11563 GCF_000364665.1 Xanthomonas sp. SHU 199 | reverse complement strand
CCTTCGGGGCACCTTCTCCCGGAGGGAGAAGGGAACAGCCGTGCGCCCTTTTTCTACGAGGGCTCGGTTACCCACGCTTCCAGCGTACGCCCTGCGGCGTGTCCTCCAGGACAATGCCGGCATCGGCCAGTTCCTGGCGGATGGCGTCGGCGCGGGCGAAGTCGCGGGCCTTCTTGGCATCGCTGCGGGCGTCGATCAGCGCCTGGATGCGGGCGTCGTCGTCGCTGCCTGCACCCTGGAACCAGACCTCGGGGTCCTGCTGCAGCAGGCCCAGGGCCAGGCCGGCGCCGAGCAGGCGGCCCTTGGCCTGGCGCAGCGTGTCCGCACGTTGCGTGGCATCGGCGGGGTCGGGGCCGCCGGCCGGCGCCGCCTCGCGCAGTGCCTGTCGCGCCTGGGTCGCCAGGCTCGACAGCACCGACAGCGCCAGCGGCGTATTGAGGTCGTCGTCGAGGGCCTCTTCGATCTCGGTCGGAATGACGGCCTCAGCCTCGATGCCCTGCAGATCGCGCAGCGTTCCGTACAGGCCGTCGAGCCGGGCCACCTGGGCCTGGATCAGGGCGTCGGACCAGTCCAGCGGCTGCCGATAGTGGGCACTGAGCAGTGCGCAGCGCAGCACCTCGGGCGGATGCCGCTCGATTAGATCGTGCACGGTTTCGATGTTGCCCAGCGACTTGCTCATCTTGGCGCCGCTGAAGGTCAGCATGCCGTTGTGCAGCCAGACGCGGGCGAAGGTGGCGCCGCCGTGGGCGCATTCGCTCTGCGCGATCTCGTTCTCGTGGTGCGGGAACTGCAGGTCCACGCCGCCGGCATGAATGTCGATTGTCTCGCCCAGATGCGCGGCGGCCATCGCCGAGCACTCGATGTGCCAGCCGGGGCGGCCGCGGCCCCATGGCGAGTCCCAGCCCGGCAGGTCGTCGCTGGAGGGCTTCCACAGCACGAAGTCGCCCGGGTCGCGCTTGTACGGGGCGACCTCGACGCGGGCGCCGGCCAGCATCTCCTCCGGGTCGCGCCGCGACAGCTTGCCGTAATCGGCGAAGCTGGCCACCGCGAACAGCACGTGGCCCTCGGCGGCATAGGCGTGGCCGCCGGCGATCAGCCGCTCGATCATCGCCACGATGTGCGGGATGTGCGCGGTGGCCGCCGGCTCGATGTCCGGCGGGGTCACGCCCAGCGCGGCCATGTCCTGGCGGTAGATGGCCGCGAAGCGGTCGGTGATGGCCGAGATCGGCACGCCCTGCGCCTGCGCGGCGGCGTTGATCTTGTCGTCCACGTCGGTGATGTTGCGGGCGTAGCGCAGTTTGCCGTAGCGGCGCCGCAGCAGCGCCGCCAGCACGTCGAACACCACCGGGCCGCGGGCGTTGCCGATGTGCGCGTAGTTGTAGACGGTGGGGCCGCAGACGTAGAGCGTCGGGCCGGCCACCGGATCGAGCGGTTCGAAAGCGTCGACCCGGCGGGTCAGGTTGTTGTGCAGGCGCAGGCTCATCGGCATCGGCGGTGGGGAAACCGTCCGATTCTACCGGCAGCCGTCGCCAGGCGGGCGCGCGGCGCGCCTGTCGGCTCGCGTTCAGCCCGACGCAAGCCGCCATGCCTACACTCATTGGTCTGCCCTTGCGAAGCTGCTGCCGATGCGCCCGAACCCGTTGTTGCCGCTGGTCGGCATCCTTGCCTGCGCCGCCGCGCCGGCCTGGGCGCAGGACTCCGAGGCGCGCAATCGGGTGGTGGTGATCGAGAACGTCAAGCTGGACTACGCCCAGGTGCTGAACGTGGAGCCGGTCTACCAGACCCTGCGCGCCACCCGCACCGAGCAGCAGTGCGACCCGGCCCCCGCGCCGGCCCCGGCGGCGCCGGCACCCAAGCCGGCCGAGGACGACAGCCGCTTGAACCGGTTGATGGATTCGGTGAAGGACATCTTCAGCCGCCGCCACGAGGAGCCGGCCCCGGCCGCTGCGCCGGCCACGGCGCCGCAGGGCGGACGCAACTGCCGGATGGTCGAGGTCGGCCGCGAGTTCCGCCGGCCCATCGCCTACGACGTGGACTATGTCTACAAGGGCACCAAGTACCGCTCGCGGTTGCCCGAGGATCCGGGCAACCGCCTGCGTATCCGCGTCTCGGTGGCGCCGTACGTGCCCGACGCGGTGGTGGTGCCGCCGCGCTGAGCGCCGCATGCGCTTGCGCCTGTGGGCGTGCGCGTGCGAGGATGCGCGCCGATGAAAGCGAACCTGCCCCAGCACGATCTCAGCGCCGCACGCATGGCCTCGGGCATGACGTCGCGCGCGCGTCGACCGGAATCCCACATTCTCGCTGGGTAACCGGAGCGTCGTGCCGTTCGTTCTGAAAACCCAGCCCGAGGCTGGGTTTTTTCGTTTTCATCGGCCGGAAAAGTTTCACCCGTAAAGAACAACCCCACAGCACCTCCCGCGCGTCCCGCGTCCCCACCGCTGCAAAGGATCGATCGATGTCTCTGAAGCACTTCTTGAACACCCAGGACTGGAGCCGCGCCGAACTGGACGCGCTGCTGACCCAGGCGGCGCTGTTCAAGCGCAACCGCCTCGGCAGCGAGCTGAAGGGCAAGTCGATCGCGCTGGTGTTCTTCAACCCGTCCATGCGCACCCGCACCAGCTTCGAGCTGGGCGCGTTCCAGTTGGGCGGCCACGCGGTGGTGCTGCAGCCGGGCAAGGACGCGTGGCCGATCGAGTTCGACCTGGGCACGGTGATGGACGGCGACACCGAAGAGCACATCGCCGAGGTGGCGCGGGTGCTGGGTCGCTATGTGGACCTGATCGGCGTGCGCGCGTTCCCGAAGTTCGTCGACTGGGCCAAGGACCGCGAGGACCTGGTGCTGAAGAGCTTCGCCAAGTACTCGCCGGTGCCGGTGATCAACATGGAGACCATCACCCATCCCTGCCAGGAGCTGGCGCATGCGCTGGCGCTGCAGGAGCACTTCGGCACCCGCGACCTGCGCGGCAAGAAGTACGTGCTGACCTGGACCTACCATCCCAAGCCGCTGAACACCGCGGTGGCCAATTCCGCGCTGACCATCGCCACCCGCCTGGGCATGGACGTGACCCTGCTGTGCCCGACCCCCGACTACGTGCTCGACGAGCGCTACATGGGCTGGGCCGCGCAGAACGTGCAGGAGAGCGGCGGCTCGCTGAGCGTCAGCCACGACATCGACAGCGCCTACTCCGGCGCCGACGTGGTCTACGCCAAGAGCTGGGGCGCGCTGCCGTTCTTCGGCAACTGGGGCCCGGAGAAGCCGATCCGCGACCAGTACCAGCACTTCATCGTCGACGAACGCAAGATGGCGCTGACCAACAACGGCGTGTTCTCGCACTGCCTGCCGCTGCGCCGCAACGTCAAGGCCACCGACGCGGTGATGGATTCGCCCAACTGCATCGCCATCGACGAGGCCGAGAACCGCCTGCATGTGCAGAAGGCGATCATGGCGGCGCTTGCTTCGCAAGCGGGAATCGGGAATCGGGAATAGAGAATCGGTACAGCAACAGCGTTAGCCCCCACTTTTACGCGTGATAAGGAAACAACCATGAGCACCGCTTCCACCAATCCCGACTCCCCAATCCCGAATCCCGGCCGCAAGGACATCGTCCTCGCCTTCTCCGGCGGCCTCGACACCAGCTTCTGCATTCCCTACCTGCAGGCCAAGGGCTATGCGGTGCACACCGTGTTTGCCGACACCGGCGGCGTGGATGCCGAGGAGCGCGATTTCATCGAGAAGCGCGCCGCGGAACTGGGCGCGGCCAGCCACGTTACCGTCGATGGCGGCCCGGCGATCTGGGCCGGCTTCGTCAAGCCGTTCGTGTGGGCCGGCGAGGGCTACCAGGGCCAGTATCCGCTGCTGGTGTCCGACCGCTATCTGATCGTCGATGCCGCGCTCAAGCGCGCCGAGGAACTGGGTACCAAGACCATCGCGCACGGCTGCACCGGCATGGGCAACGATCAGGTGCGCTTCGACCTGGCGGTCAAGGCGCTGGGCGACTACGAGATCGTCGCGCCGATCCGCGAGATCCAGAAGGAACACACCCAGACCCGCGCCTACGAGCAAAAGTACCTGGAGGAGCGCGGCTTCGGCGTGCGCGCCAAGCAGCAGGCCTACACCATCAACGAGAACCTGCTTGGCCTGACCATGTCCGGCGGCGAGATCGACCGCTGGGAAGCGCCGGGCGAGGGCGCCCGCGGCTGGTGCGCGCCGCGCAGCGCGTGGCCGAGCGAGCCGCTGACGGTGAAGCTGAAGTTCGTGCACGGCGAGGCGGTCGAGCTCGACGGCAAGGCGCTGCCGGGCGAGCAGATCCTGGCCAGGCTCAACAAGCTGTTCGCGCCCTACGGCGTGGGCCGCGGCGTGTACACCGGCGACACCGTGATCGGCCTGAAGGGACGCATCGTGTTCGAGGCGCCGGGCCTGGTGGCGCTGCTGGCCGCGCACCGCGCGCTGGAGGATGCGGTGCTGACCAAGCAGCAGAACCGCTTCAAGCCGGATGTGGCGCGCAAGTGGGTGGAGCTGGTGTACGAAGGCTTCTATCACGATCCGCTGAAGACCGACCTGGAAGCCTTCCTGAAGTCGTCGCAGGCAATGGTCAACGGCGAGGTGACGCTGGAGACCCGCGGCGGCCGCGTCGATGCGGTGGCGGTGAAGTCGCCGCACCTGCTCAACGCCAAGGGCGCGACCTACGCGCAGTCGGCGGACTGGGGCGTGGCCGAGGCCGAGGGCTTCATCAAGCTGTTCGGGATGAGTTCGACGCTGTACGCGCAGGTCAACCGCTGACGCGTAAAGCCCCTCTCCCTTTGGGAGAGGGGTTGGGGTGAGGGTCCGGGCGAAGCCTCGCACTAGTTGGCTGCGCGAGCTTCGCCAGTCTCTTCATCCGCTAGCACGATCAGCTTTACCAGGCTTCGCCCGTACACTCATCCGCCCCTTTGGGGCACCTTCTCCCGAGGGAGAAGGAACTGTCGTGATGGACCCCATGCACGCACTGCGCATCAGCACCGACAAGCAGGAACTGGATCTGCCGTTGATCCATCGCTTCCTAAGCGAGCAGGCCTATTGGAGCCTGGGCATCCCGCTGGACACGGTGCAGCGGGCGATCGCCGGTTCGCTGTGCTTCGGCGGCCATCTCGATGGCGTCGGGCAGGTGGCGTTCGCCCGGGTGATCACCGACGGCGCGACTTTCGCCTATCTCGCCGACGTGTTCGTGCTCGACGCCTATCGCGGCCGCGGCTACGGCAAGCAACTGGTGGCGGCGGTGATGGCCCACCCGCAGCTGCAAGGCCTGCGTCGCTTCATGCTCGCCACCTCCGATGCGCATGCGCTGTACGCCCAGTATGGGTTCGCCGCGCCGGCGCGGCCGCAGTCGTTGATGGAAATCGCCTATCCCGATCTCTACCGCACCAGCACCACGGCAGCCTGACACACCATGACCGATCTGCTCACCTCCACGCTCGATCACCTGCAGACACTGGTGTCCTTCGACACCCGCAATCCGCCGCGGGCGATCGGCACCGATGGCATCTTCGACTACCTCCGCACGCAGCTGCCCGGCTTCGCGGTGGAGGTGATCGACCACGGCGCCGGCGCGGTCAGCCTGTACGCGGTACGCGGCACGCCGAAGTACCTGTTCAACGTGCACCTGGACACGGTGCCGGATTCGCCGCACTGGAGCGCCGATCCGCACGTCATGCGGCGCCTGGACGATCGCGTGGTCGGCCTGGGCGTGTGCGACATCAAGGGCGCGGCGGCGGCGCTGCTGGCCGCGGCCAATGCCGGCGACGGCGATGCCGCGTTCCTGTTCTCCAGCGACGAGGAAGCCAACGACCCGCGCTGCATCGCCGCGTTCCTGGCCCGCGGTATTCCCTATGAAGCGGTGCTGGTGGCCGAGCCGACCATGAGCGAGGCGGTGCTGGCGCACCGCGGCATCAGTTCGGTGCTGATGCGCTTCGCCGGCCGCGCCGGGCATGCCTCCGGCAAGCAGGATACCGCGGCCAGCGCCCTGCATCAGGCAATGCGCTGGGGCGGCCGTGCGCTGGACCACGTCGAGTCGCTGGCGCATGCGCGCTTCGGCGGGCTGACCGGGCTGCGCTTCAACATCGGCCGGGTCGAGGGCGGGATCAAGGCCAACATGATCGCGCCGGCGGCGGAGCTGCGCTTCGGTTTCCGGCCGCTGCCGTCGATGGACGTGGACGCGTTGCTGGCGACCTTCGCCGGCTTCGCCGAGCCTGCCGCGGCGCATTTCGAGGAGACCTTCCGCGGGCCCAGCCTGCCGTCGGGAGACATTGCGCGCGCCGAGGACAAGCGCCTGGCCGCGCGCGACGTCGCCGATGCGCTGGAGCTGCCGATCGGCAACGCGGTGGACTTCTGGACCGAGGCCTCGCTGTTCTCCGCCGGCGGCTACACCGCGCTGGTCTACGGCCCGGGCGACATCGCCCAGGCGCATACCGCCGACGAGTTCGTGACGCTGGAGCAACTGCAGCGCTACGCCGCCTCGGTGCACCGCATCATCAACGGCCCGCGCTGAGCCGCGCGCCTTCCCTCGTCGCCCGGACCGATCCTGCGATCGGCTCCACCCTGGATTCCTTCGGACATCGCCCCACGCCATGCACGCCAACCGCCAAACCCGCCAGACCATCGTGCGCCTGCTCTCGAGCATGGCCAGCGCGAAGGAGATCAGCCAGTACCTCAAGCGCTTCTCGCAACTGGACGCCAAGCGCTTCGCCGTGGTCAAGGTCGGCGGCGCGGTGCTGCGCGACGACCTGGAGGCGCTGACCTCCTCGCTGTCGTTCCTGCAGGAAGTGGGCCTGACTCCGATCGTGCTGCACGGCGCCGGCCCGCAGCTGGACGCGGAGCTGTCCGCCGCCGGCATCGACAAGCAGACCGTCAACGGCCTGCGGGTGACCTCGCCGGAAGCGCTGGCGATCGTGCGCCGGGTGTTCCAGGCCTCCAACCTGAAGCTGGTCGAGGCGCTGCAGCAGAACGGTGCGCGCGCCACCTCGATCACCGGCGGCGTGTTCGAGGCGCAGTACCTGGACCGCGACACCTACGGGCTGGTCGGCGAGGTCACCGCGGTGAACCTGGCACCGATCGAGGCCAGCCTGCAGGCCGGCTCGATCCCGGTCATCACCAGCCTGGGCGAGACCCCCAGCGGGCAGATCCTCAACATCAACGCCGATTTCGCCGCCAACGAACTGGTGCAGGAGCTGCAGCCGTACAAGATCATCTTCCTTACCGGCACCGGCGGCCTGCTCGACGAGAAGGGCACGGTGATCGATTCGATCAACCTGTCCACCGAGTACGACCACCTGATCGCGCAGCCGTGGATCCATGGCGGCATGAAGGTCAAGATCGAGCAGATCAAGGACCTGCTGGACCGGCTGCCGCTGGAGTCGTCGGTGTCGATCACGCGCCCGGCCGACCTGGCCAAGGAACTGTTCACCCACAAGGGCTCGGGCACCCTGGTGCGGCGCGGCGAGAAGGTGCTGCGCGCCACGGCGTGGAGCGAGCTGGACCTGCCGCGGCTGAAGACCCTGATCGAATCCAGTTTCGGCCGCACCCTGGTGCCGGACTATTTCGACACCACCAAGCTGCTGCGCGCCTACGTCAGCGAGAACTATCGCACCGCGGTGATCCTCACCGACGAGGGTGGCTATACCTACCTGGACAAGTTCGCCGTGCTCGACGACGCGCAGGGCGAGGGCCTGGGCCGCGCGGTGTGGAACGTCATGCGCGAGGAGACGCCGCAGCTGTTCTGGCGTTCGCGCCACAACAACCAGGTCAACATCTTCTACTACGCCGAGTCCGACGGCTGCTTCAAGCAGGAGAAGTGGAAGGTGTTCTGGTACGGCCTGGAGACCTTCGAGCAGATCCAGCACTGCGTGGCGCATTGCGCCACGCGCACGCCGACCCTGCAGGGTTGAGCGGCGCCTTCGTCATGACCGTTCCCATTTCCAGCATCGATCCCGTGCTGCCCGAGGCCTGGCGCCACGTGCCCACACTGCGCGGGCGCCACGTCAGCCTGGAGCCGCTGCAGGCGGCGCATGCCGAGGGGCTGCGCGCCGCGCTGCGCGGCAGCGGCCTGGACGCGCTGTGGTTCACCAATGTGCCGGCGCCGGAGCGGGTGGACGCCTACGTCGCCGCCGCGCTGGAGGTGCAGGCGCTGGGCCGGGTGCTGCCGTTCGTGGTGCGCGATGCGCAGGGCGAGATCGTCGGCAGCACGCGCTTCTACGGCCTGGATCCGCAGGTGCCGACGCTGTCGATCGGCTACACCTGGTATGCGCCGCGGGTGCATCGCAGCGGCCTGAACACCGAGGCCAAGCTGCTGCTGCTCGGGCATGCCTTCGACACGCTCGGCTGCCTCAGCGTGGTGTTCGAGACCAGTTGGTTCAACCACGCCTCGCGCACCGCGATCGCGCGGCTGGGGGCCAAGCAGGACGGCGTGCTGCGCAACCACAAGCGCCATGCCGACGGCACCCCGCGCGACACCGTCATCTTCTCCATCATCGATACGGAATGGGCCGGGGTGAAACGCCACCTGCAGTTCCGCCTGGATTCGCACGCATGAACACTCCCATTCATTCCATCGGCATCGTCGGCGCCCGCGGCCACACCGGCGCCGAACTGATCCGCCTGATCGCCGCGCATCCGCAGTTGCGGCTGGCCTTCCTGTCTTCGCGCGAGCTGGACGGGCAGCGCGTCGATGCGCACCACGACGCTTACGAAGGCGAGCTGCGCTACGAGAATCTCGACCCGGAGGCGGTGGCGGCCAAGCGCGCCGACGTGGTGGTGCTGGCGCTGCCCAACGGCAAGGCCGCGCCCTATGTGGCGGCGCTGGACGCGGCGGTCGCCGCCGGTGCGCCGGACCCGATCGTGGTCGATCTGTCCGCGGACTACCGCTTCGATCCGGCCTGGTACTACGGCCTGCCGGAACTGACCCGCGCCGGCTATGCCGGGCAGCGCCGCATCAGCAATCCGGGCTGCTACGCCACCGCGATGCAGTTGGCGATCGCGCCGCTGCGCGAGCAGCTCGCCGGGCCGCCGCAGTGCTTCGGCGTGTCCGGCTATTCCGGCGCCGGCACCACGCCGTCGGACAAGAACAACCCGGCGCTGCTGCACGACAACCTGATGCCGTACGCGCTGACCGACCACATGCACGAGCGCGAGGTGTCCGCGCAGCTCGGCGTGCCGGTGGAATTCATGCCGCACGTGGCGCCGCATTTCCGCGGCATCACCATGACCGTGAACCTGTGGCTGCAGCAGCCGCTCAAGCTGGACGCGGTGCAGCAGCTGTATCGCACGCGCTATGCCGATGAGCCGCTGATCGAGGTGATCGACGAGGCACCCTGGGTCAGCCGCATCGCCGGCCGCCACGGCGTGCAGCTCGGCGGCTTCACCCTGGCCCCGGGCAACAAGCGGCTGGTGCTGGTGGCGACGCTCGACAACCTGCTCAAGGGCGCCGCGACGCAGGCGATGCAGAACCTCAACCTGGCGCTGGGCGTTGACGAACTGACCTCGATCCCGCGGATGGACACGCCGGCGTAGGGCGCCACCTCAGCGCGGCGTCCATCACCGCCGCAGCGCGCCGCTTTCCGAATCCCCATTCCCCATTCCCCAATCCCGGCTCTCCAATGACCAATCTTCTCTGGCAAAAACCCGGCGTCGCCGTCGACACGCAGATCCAGGCGTTCCTGGCCGGCGACGACGTGCTCCTGGACCGCGAGTTCTTCCTGCACGACATCGCCGCCAGCGGCGCGCACGCCGAAGGCCTGCAGCGCATCGGCATCCTGTCCGCCGACGAACTGGCCGGGCTGCAGCGCGAGCTGGCGGTGCTGGCCGAGGATTTCCGCAGCGGCGCGTTCGTGCTGGATGCGCGCTTCGAGGACGGCCACTCGGCGATCGAGGCGCGGCTGACCGAACGCCTGGGCGATGCCGGGCGCAAGATACACACCGGACGCAGCCGCAACGACCAGATCCTGGTGGCCACCCGGCTGTGGCTGAAGGACAAGCTGGCGCGGCTGGCGCAACTGAGCGCGGAGATCGCCAAGGTGGCGCTGGACCGCGCGCGGGCCGAGCGCGACCTGCCGGTGCCCGGCTACACCCACATCCAGCGCGCCGTGGTGTCCTCGGCGGGCATGTGGTGGGCGGGCTGGGCCGAGGCCTTCATCGACGACGCGCTGCGCGCCCGCGACACCCTGCGCCTGGTCGACTGCAATCCGCTGGGCACCGCCGCCGGCTACGGCGTCAACCTGCCGCTGGACCGTGCGCACACCACCGCCGCGCTGGGCTTCGCGCGCCTGCAGGTCAGCCCGATCTATGCGCAGCTCTCGCGCGGCAAGTTCGAGATGGCCGCGCTGGAAGCGCTGGGCAGCGCCACCCTGGACCTGCGCCGCCTGGCCTGGGACCTGTCGCTGTTCACCAGCGGCGAATTCGGTTTCGTCGCGCTGCCGGCGCAGTACACCACCGGCAGCTCGATCATGCCGAACAAGCGCAACCCGGACGTGATCGAGCTGATGCGCGCCGCCCACGCCAGCGTGGCCGCGGCGCGCACCGAGATCGAACAGTTGTTGTCGTTGCCGTCGGGCTATCACCGCGATCTGCAGAGCAGCAAGGGTGCGATCTTCCACGGTTTCGGCCGCGGTCTGGCCGCGCTGGAGCTGCTGCCGGCGCTGCTGGCCAACCTGGAGTGGCGCGAGGACAGGCTGCGCGCGGCGATCGATTCGGGCATGTACGCCACCGACGTGGCGGTGGAAGCCGCAGTGGCCGGTGTGCCGTTCCGCGAGGCCTACCAGGCCGCCGCCGCGTCCGCCGACAGCGCAGGGCAGGGGCGTACGCCGGAAGGCAGTCTGGCCGCGCGGGTCTCGCCGGGCGCCGCCGCCGATCTGCGCCTGGACGAGTTGCAGGCGCGTTGGCGCGCGCTGGACGCTTGATTGCCTGTGGGAGGACTTCAACCGCGACGCCTCGGCGCTATAACGCGTCGGGGCTGAAGCCCCTCCCACAAAAAGCATTCGCTGCGACGCCGAACATGCAAACCGATTGCAGAAGGAACACCGTACGATGAAGCACTACCTGGTTTTGGCGATGCGCAAACCGAACTTCGACGAGCGCGTGGTCGCGCCGCATCTGGCCTTCCTCGACGACCTGCGCGCGCGCGGCTTGCTGGCGCTGACCGGCGGCTTCAGCGACCGCAGCGGCGGCGCCTACCTGCTGCAGGGCGTGGACGACCTGGCGCAGGCACAGGCGATCGTCGCCGCCGATCCGCTGGCGATCCAGGGTTGCTCCGACCTCACCGTGTACGAATGGAACATGCACGAATGAAGCACGCGCTGATCCAATGACCTCGCAGACGCCATCGCCCTTCGTCGAACAACGCCTGCCGCCGTGGCGGCGCGCGGTGCTCAAGGTCGGCAGCAGCCTGCTGGCCGCCGACGGCGGCGGGCTGACCCCGCGTTTCGCGCTGGGCCTGGCGCAGTTCGTCTCGGCCAACCTGGCGGCCGGGCGCGAACTGGTGATCGTGTCCTCCGGCGCGGTCGCCGCGGGCCGCGCCATCGTGCCCAAGGCCGCCGA
>NZ_AQOI01000491.1:0-3011 GCF_000364665.1 Xanthomonas sp. SHU 199 | reverse complement strand
CCGGCGGCGGCGCAGGCGCGGCTGCGTCAGGTCGCCACGGCCTTCGCCGGCCTGCCGATCGAGCAGCAGCACAGCCTGCATGCGCAGTTCGCCGAGATGGACGCCCTGGAGCGCCACGGCTGGTTGCTCGGCCCGGAACTGGGCGCCGAGTTCTGGGCGCTGCAGCCGCTGCTGGGCTACGTGCCGGAGGCGCAGCGGCAGGCACTGCTGGGCCTGTTGCGCGGCCTGCCGGCGGACCAGCGCGAGCATCTGGCGCTGTTGTCGCAACGCACCCCGCCGCAGGACCGTGCCGCCTTGCGCCGCGACCTGCTGGCGCAGGGCGCCGACAGCCGTGGTGCCTGGCTGAAGCAGCGCGCCGCGCGCTGAACTGCGCGCGGCGCCTGGCGTTGCGTGCACCTGGTCCCGGGCCCCGGGTCCCGGCTTCTCCTGCAGTGATCCGTCGCAGCGGGTAGAATGCCCGGCCTCCGCCACCCGGTGCCGGCGCTGTCTGCGCGGCCGCAGTCGGCGGGATCGCCAGAGTCTTGCAATGTTTTCGTCTTCCACCCCGGCCTCGGTCCGGGGCCGCGAACTGCGCACCACCGCGCAGCTCGCCCTGCCGCTGGTCCTGGGGCACGTCTCCACCGGCCTGATCAGCTTCGTCGACAACGTGATCGCCGGCCACCACGGCACCCGCACGCTGGCCTCGGTGACGGTCGGCACCGCGCTGCTGTGGCTGCCGATGATGATCCCGATCGGCACCCTGATCGCCCTGACCGCCTCGGTGTCGCAGCTCGACGGCGCCAAGCGCCAGGCGCAGATCGGGCCGCTGTTCCGCCAGGCGCTGTGGCTGTCGCTGGGCCTGGGCCTGCTGATGTTCGCGTTCCTGAGCGTGATGCCGATGGCGCTGCCGCAACTGGGCATCGCCCCGGAGATCGTGCCCGGCGCGCGCGACTTCCTGCTTGCGATCCGTTGGGGCGTGCCGGCGCTGGTGCTGTACTTCTGCATGCGCTACCTCAGCGAAGGCATGCACTGGACCCTGCCGACCATGCTGCTCGGCTTCGGCGGCCTGCTGCTGCTGGCGCCGCTCGGCTATGCGCTGACCTTCGGCCTGTGGGGTCTGCGCGAGCACGGCGCCGGCGGCCTGGGCATGGCCTCGGCGATCATGATGTGGGCGCAGGCGCTGTGCTTCGCCATCTACCTGGCGCGGTCCAGGCGCTTTGCGCCGTTGCGCCTGTTCGCGCGGTTCGAGGCGCCGGACCTGCGCGCGATCGTCGGGCTGCTCAAGACCGGGTTGCCGATCGGCGTGACCATCCTGATGGAAGGCGGCCTGTTCATCGTCACCGCGCTGCTGATCGCGCGGCTCGGCGAGGTGCCGGCGGCGGCGCACCAGATCGCGATCAACGTGGCGCAGCTGTGCTTCATGGTGCCGATGGGCGTGGCCGAGGCGACCACGGTGCGGGTCGGCCGCGCCGCCGGTGCCGGCGACGCGGTAGGCGTGCGCGGCGCGGCCTGGGCCGGCTATGCGATCGTGCTCGGCACCCAGGCGCTGTCGGCGCTGGTGCTGCTGGTCGGCCACGACGCCATCGTCGGCGTCTACACCAGCGACCTGGCGGTGGCGGCGCTGGCCTCCACGCTGCTGCTGTACGCGGCCACTTTCCAGTTCCCCGACGGCGTGCAGGTGCTGTCGGCCGGCGCGCTGCGCGGCCTCAAGGACACCCGGGTGCCGATGCTGCTGGCCCTGTGTTCCTACTGGGGGCTGGGCATGCCGCTGGGCGCCGGCCTCGGCCTGTGGCTGGGCTGGGGACCGCAGGGCATGTGGATCGGCCTGATCCTGGGGCTGACCGCGGCGGCGGTGATGATGGGCGCGCGCTTCCGCTGGAGCAGCGCGCGGCTGCTGGCCGCGCCGGCGGCCCCCTGACTTCAGACGCATGTGCGGCGCCTGACGCAGCCGGTATGCTGCGCAGGCGCAAGACGCCTTCCTTTCGGAGCTTTCCATGAACCAACCCGTGCGTCGCAGCCCCGTCGCCAACTTCTTCGTCGGCCTGTGGGATGTGATGAACTTCACTCGCCGGTTGATCTTCAACCTGGTGTTCTTCGGTTTCCTGTTGCTGATCCTGCTGGCGATGGTGTTCGCCATGGCGCGCGGCGACGGCGGCAAGGCGCTGCGCGACCGCACCACGCTGCTGATCGCGCCGGAAGGCAAGCTGGTCGAGCAGTTCAGCGCCGACCCGGTCAGCCGCGCGCTGGCCAAGGCGATGAACGACAAGGGCGCGCAGGAGATCCAGTTGCGCGACCTGGTGCGCGCCATCGAGGCGGCCAAGACCGACCCGAAGATCGAGCGCGTGGCGCTGCGCCTGGACAAGCTGCAGCCCAGCGGCTTCGCCTCGATGCGCGAGGTGGAGAAGGCGCTGCAGGACCTGCGCAGCTCCGGCAAGCAGATCGTCGCCTACAGCGACAATCTGAATCAGTGGCAGTACCTGCTGGCCGCGCAGGCCAACGAGGTCTACCTGGACCCGATGGGCTCGATGACCCTGGAAGGCCTGGGCCGCTACCGCCAGTACTTCCGCGAGGGGCTGCAGGACAAGCTCGGCGTGGACGTGCACCTGTTCAAGGTCGGCGAATACAAGTCCGCCGCCGAGCCGTACGTGCTCGACGCGGCCTCGGCGGCGTCCAAGGAAGCCGACCTGTTCTGGATGAACGATGTGTGGCAGCGCTACGTGGCCGACATCGCCAAGGCGCGCAAGCTGGCACCTGAGCAGATCAATGCCGGCATCGACACCATGCCCGAGGGCGTGGCCGCCGCCGGTGGCGACCTGGCCAAGTTCGCCCTGCAGCAGAAGCTGGTGGACGGCCTGAAGACCCGCGAGGACGTCGAGCAGCTGCTGGCCAAGCGTGGCGTCGCCGACGACGATGCCGACACCGGCTACCGCAACGTCGACCTGGACGGCTACCTGCAGCAGCTGGACCTGCGTCGTTCGCCGGTGGACTCGCGTCCGCAGGTGGCGGTGGTGGTCGCCGCGGGCGAGATCAGC
>NZ_AQOI01000490.1:0-7612 GCF_000364665.1 Xanthomonas sp. SHU 199 | reverse complement strand
CGGCGAACAGCCGGCCGGCCGCATCGGCGGCGAGTCGACCGCGGCGCTGCTGCGCCAGGCGCGCGACGACGACGCGGTCAAGGCGGTGGTGCTGCGCGTGGATTCGCCGGGCGGCGAAGTGTTCGCCTCCGAGCAGATCCGCCGCGAAGTGGTGGCGCTGAAGGCCGCCGGCAAGCCGGTGGTGGTGTCGATGGGCGACCTGGCCGCGTCCGGCGGCTACTGGATCAGCATGAACGCCGATCGCATCTACGCCGACCCGTCGACGATCACCGGCTCGATCGGCATCTTCGGCATGATCCCCAACATCACCCGCACCCTGGACAAGATCGGCGTGCACACCGACGGCGTGGGCACCACCCGTTTCGCCGGCGCCTTCGACATGACCCGGCCGATGGATCCGGCGGTGGGCCAGCTTATCCAGTCGGTGATCAACAAGGGCTATGCCGACTTCACCGGCAAGGTCGCGCAGGCGCGCGGCAAGTCGGTCGAGGCCATCGACCAGGTCGCGCGCGGCCGCGTCTGGAGCGGTGCGCAGGCCAAGGAGCGCGGGCTGGTGGACGCGTTCGGCGGCTTCAAGGACGCGGTGGCCGATGCCGCGGCGCGCGCCAAGCTGGGCGGCCCGGACAAGTACCGGGTGCGCTACGTCGAGAAGCCGGCCACGCCGTTCGCGCAGTTCGTCAGCGGGTTCGCCGGCAGCCGCCTGGGCGTGTGGATGCTGAGCGACTCGGCGCTGGGCCACGCCCTGCTGGCGCGCAGCCTGCCGGAACTGGACACCCAGCTGCGCTTCGTCAAGGACGCGGCCGACACCCGTCCGGGCGCACCGGTGAAGGCGCTGGCCTACTGCTTCTGCGGTCTGTAAGCCGGCCCTGCGCCGGCAGCGGCGCGCTCCTGCGAGCGCGTCGCCTGCTTCCTGCAACGCCGGCCCCCGTGGCCGGCGTTGTTCATTGCGCGGTCGCGGCGTCGAGCGCGGCGTTCTGCGCGGCCGCGGCGTGGTCGAGCGTGGCCTGGGTATGCCTGGCGCGGTCCAGCGGCTGGGCGATGGCGCTGCGCAGCGCGCTGGCCTTCGGTGGTGGCGGCGCATCGGGCGGTTGCGGCGGTGCCGGCTTGCATGCGGCCAGCAGTGCGAGCAGCGGCAATGCCAACGTCATCCTGCGCAGTGGTGCGGACATGGCGGCGACCTCCTCGAGGGTGGAGGTATCATCCTACGCCTCCCATGTGAGCAGACAGGCACGCGCATGCAGCACCGTTGGCGGCTGGACGGACAGACCGCGCTGATCACTGGCGCCAGCGCCGGCATCGGCCTGGCGATCGCGCGCGAACTGCTCGGGTTCGGCGCCGACCTGCTGCTGGTGGCGCGCGACCTCGACGCGCTGGAGGCAGCGCGCGACGAGTTGCGCGAGACCTTTCCCGAGCGCGAGATCCTGGCGCTGGCCGCCGACGTCGCCGACGACGAGGACCGCCGCGAGATCCTGGACTGGGTCGAGGACCATGCCGATGGCCTGCACCTGCTGATCAACAACGCCGGCGGCAATGTCAGCAAGGCCGCGGTGGACTACACCGAGGACGAATGGCGCGGCATCTTCGAGACCAACCTGTTCTCCGCGTTCGAACTGTCGCGCTACGCGCATCCACTGCTGGCGCAGCACGCGGCCTCGGCGATCGTCAACGTCGGCAGCGTGTCGGGGCTGACCCACGTGCGCAGCGGCGCGCCCTACGGCATGACCAAGGCGGCATTGCACCAGCTCACCCGCAACCTCGCCGCCGAATGGGCCGAGGACGGCATCCGGGTCAATGCGGTGGCGCCCTGGTACATCCGCACCCGCCGCACCTCCGGGCCGCTGTCGGACCCGGACTACTACGAGCAGGTGATCGAGCGCACGCCGATGCGCCGCATCGGCGAACCGGAGGAAGTGGCGGCAGCGGTCGGCTTCCTGTGCCTGCCGGCGGCCAGTTACATCACCGGCGAATGCATCGCGGTGGATGGGGGGTTCTTGCGTTACGGGTTCTAGCGGCTGTGCGGCGGCCGCGTGCGCCGGGCGCCAGCCGAAAGGCGCAATGCAGCCAGGCCCCGGGCGTATGTCGTCGGGACTGAAGTCCCTCCCACAAGGTGGGTGCGCGCTTACTGCGGTGGATCGGTTGCGGGGTAATCCGTAGGAGCAGCTTCAGCCGCGACCAGGCTTTCCCGGTAACGCTCGGTCGCGGCTGAAGCCGCTCCTACTCAACCAGGCGCACCCCACGCGGGAGCGAGATGGATTACGGCGCTGGCTGTTCTGCGCCGCAGTTGCTGGCCTCGAGCAGGTGCTGACGGCGTTCGAACTCCGCGTGCAGCGCTTCGGCATGCTCGGGCACGGCGAAGCGCCAGTGCGTCTCGGCTTCGGCCACGTAATTCTTCCAGGCATCGCACAGCTGCTCGGCGGGCAGCGGCTGGCACTGGTCGCGCAGCACTTCGCAGGCGCTGCCGCCGGCCTGGTTGGGGCCACCGTCCAGGTCCGTCGTGTGCAGTGGTACACAACGCGGCGGCGGTTCGGCGGCCTCGCCGATGTAAGACGATTGCTCGCGGGTTGTACAGGTGTACAGCGATGGTGGGGGCAGCTTTGGAGGCGGTGGCGGTGGCGGTGCAGCTGCTGCGGTGTCGGCCGTGGCCGGCGCGTCCGCAGGCGTGGCATCGTTCGCGGCGCTCGCCGGTGGCGACGATGGCGCAGGCTTGGCCACGAGCGTGGTCGGCAGTGCGGCGCTGCTGACGCCCTGCATGATTTTCTTCTGCTGGCGCATGCCCTTGGGACAGGGCTGGTTTTGGATGGTCAGGTTGTCCTGCGCGTCGGTGCAGCGATAGAACACCACCGGTTCGGCGTGCGCGGCGCCGGCACAGGTCAGCACCATGGCGAGGCAGAGTGCGCGCCGCATCAGCTGCCGCCGCAGTCGCGCGCCAGACGCGCATCGATGCCGCGCTGCTCGGTTTCCATTGCGCGGCGCTCGCTCTGCAGCGCGCTGTTGTAGCGACGGATCAGTTCCCAGCGGCGATCGCTCAGGCGTGCGCAGACTTCCTGCTCGGGCAGCGCGGTGCAGGTGTCGCGGATCATCGTGCTGCCGGCCGGCACGATCACGCCGGCGCCGGCGGACACCCCAGGCGGCGGTGGACCGGGCGGGCGCGGGCCGCCGGGCGGAGGCGGTCCCGGCGGGCCGGGCGAGCGACCATCGGGGCCGCGCCCGGATGGCCGTGCGTACGGGCCCTCGGCGTATCCATAAGCCCACAGCGGCACCCAGCGCGGATTGCCGGCGTTGTCGTCGCTGGTGTAGCGCGCGCCTTCCGGGGTGACGCACTCGTACATCGGCTGCGCATGCTGCACGGTGACGATGCGGAGTTCGCGCTGCGGCAGCGGTGCCGGCGAGGCCTCGCCACGCGCCGGATCGGTGCTGATGGTGGTGGTCGGCCGCGGCGGCGGATCGCGCGGACGCTGCATGTCCAGCACCTGCTGCTGGCGCGCGTTCTCGCAGGGAGCGTTCTGCAGGCTGACCGCGCCGGAAGCGGCGATGCAGCGATAGATGCGCACCGACGCATTGCTGCCGTCGCTGCTGACCGTCTGCGTCTGTTGCGCCCAGCCGGCACCGATCCAGGGCGACAGGCTCAGCAGCAGCAATGGGCGGAGAAGGAGGCGCATGCGCGCATCTTGCGCGCCTTGGGCAGCCAGGGAAAGGGTGGGCGAGCGGGGATTCAGGACGCGATGGCGCGGGTGGGGCCGCAGCGGGGTCTTGTCGCGCATCGGGCAGGCCGCGGGTCGGCCAACGTGCTTCCTGCAGCATTTCGCAGCTGCTGTAAGGTGCCGCCGGCCTCGGCCAGGGCGCGCTCGTGCAGTACTGGCGCGTTGATCTGTCGCTGCGAGGCTTCGCCCGACCCTCATCCGGCCCTTCGGGCCACCTTCTCCCAATGGGAGAAGGGAGCGGCAAGCCCCTCTCCCGTCGGGAGAGGGGTTGGGGTGAGGGTACGGTGCGCGAAGCGCCCGCGTGGTTCCATCGCGCCATTGCCGCCAGACGCCGACGCGGCGGAAGACAGGCGTGCCGCGCCGAAGAGCAGCGCCTCAGGCGCGCAGGATCTCGCCGCTGGCGGCGTCGCGGATCGGGGTGGGCTGGGCCAGGCCGCCGGTGTCGCCGTCGAGCAGGCCGTCGAGGTCGCCGAGCACCAGCGGATCCAGTTCGCTGCGCTGCCGTGCCGGCGGCTCGCCGCCGCGGTTGGCACTGGTCGAGACCAGGGCGCCGCCCCAGGCCCGGCACAGGGCGGCCACCAGCGGATGGGCACTGATCCGCACGGCGATGCCCTGGTGCGCGCCGGTGATCCAGGGCGGCGCATGCGCGGCGGCGGGCAGGATCCAGGTATGCGGTCCGGGCCAACTGGCCAGCACCGCGGCCAGCCGGTCCGGCGGCAGGGCCGACAGATCGAGCAACGGGCGCAACGGGTCCAGTTCGGCGGCGACCACGATCAGGCCCTTGTCCACGGGTCGCTGCTTGATCCGCAGCAGGCGGGTCACGGCGGTCTCGTCGTGCGGATCGCAGCCCAGGCCCCACACCGCTTCGGTGGGATAGGCGATCACGCCGCCCTTGCGCAGGACGGCGACGGCATGGCTCAGGGACAGGTCGTTCATGCGCGCATCATGCGGCACGTCGTCGTCTAAGGACAATGAGGGTCGGTTGGGCAGGACTCGGGATTTTCGCAAGTCTCCGGCCCGCCGCTTTTCTGTGGGAGGGGCTTCAGCCCCGACGCCTTACCGATAAAGCGTCGGGGGCTGAAGCCCCTCCCACAGGAAAATCGGGTTGTCGCGGATCTTCAGGCGCTGAGAGACGCCGTCGGTACCGCGAGAAGGCGGCTCGGCGCCCGCGCTCGTACTATTCGAGGGGGTGCATCGGGCCGCCCTGAGCCATCCGCAGAGCGGCTCAGCCGCCCTTGGCCACGGTCTTCTTCGCCGCCTTCTTCACCGTTTTCTTGGCGGTTTTCTTCGCGGCCTTCTTGACCGCTTTCTTCGCCGCCGGCTTGGCCGGGGCGTCGGCCGCGGCCTTCTTCGCCGCGCTCTTCTTCGGCGCGGCTTCCTTCTTGGCGGCGGCCTTCTTGGCGCCGAAGCCCTTGCGCACCGGCTTGCCGGTTTCCTCCAGCAGCTTCTGCACTTCGTCCAGGCTCAGCGAGGCGGGCTCGCGATCCTTGGGGATCTTGCCGTTGAGCTTGCCGTCGCTGATGTACGGGCCGAAGCGGCCGTTGAGTACCTGGATGTCGCTGCCGGGAAATTCCTTGATGATGCGGTTGCGCGCGATCTCTTCCTTCTCCTCGATCAGGAACACCGCACGGGCCAGATCGATGGTGTAGGGATCGTCTTCCTTCTTCAGCGAGGCGTAGACGCTGCCGCGCTTGGCGAACGGGCCGAAGCGGCCGATGCCGACGCTGACCTCCTCGCCCTGGTCCTGGCCGAGGCTGCGCGGCATCAGGAACAGCTCCAGCGCCTCCTCCAGGGTAATGGTGTGCATGCTCTGGCCGGGCCGCAGCGACGCGAATTTGGGCTTGTCCTCGGCGTCCTCGGCGGTGCTGCCGATCGCCGCGTACGGCCCGAAGCGGCCCAGGCGCACGCTCACCGGCTTGCCGGTCTTGGGATCGGTGCCGAGCTCGCGCGCACCGCTGGCTTCGGCGCGGTCGACCGATTCCTTCTTGTCCTCGACCAGTTCCTTGAACGGCTCCCAGAAGCGCGACATCAGCGGGACCCACTCCTCCTCGCCGCGCGAGACCGCGTCCAGCTCGTCTTCGAGCTTGGCGGTGAAGTCGTAGTCCACATACTGGGTGAAGTGGCTGGACAGGAACTTGGACACCGCGCGGCCGACGTCGGACGGGCGGAAGCTGCGGCCTTCCATCTCCACATACTTGCGGAACAGCAGGGTCTGGATGATCGAGGCGTAGGTCGAGGGACGGCCGATGCCGTACTCTTCCAGCGCCTTCACCAGCGCCGCTTCGGTGAAGCGCGGCGGCGGCTGGGTGAAGTGCTGCTCGGCCAGGATGCGTTCCAGCGGCACGCGGTCGCCGGGCTTCATCGCCGGCAGCTTGCGGCCTTCGTCCTCGTCCTCGGCGCTCTTGTTGTCCTTGCCTTCCTCGTACACGGCCAGGAAGCCGGGCACCACCACGGTGGTACCGCTGGCGCGGAACACGTGTTCGCTGCCGGCCGACAGGTCGACGCTGACGGTGTTGAGCGTGGCCGGAATCATCTGGCAGGCCACCGCACGCTTCCAGATCAGCTCGTACAGCTTGCGCTCGTCTTCGGTCAGGAAGCGGGCGACCTGCGACGGGGTCCGCAGCGCCGAGGTCGGGCGCACCGCTTCGTGCGCTTCCTGGGCGTTCTTGGACTTGGTCTGGTAGGTGTTGGGCTGGTCCGGCAGCGAGGCGATGCCGTAGTCGCGGGCGATCACGTCGCGGATCTCGGCCAGCGCGTCCTGCGACAGGTTGACCGAGTCGGTACGCATGTACGAGATCATGCCGACCGTGCCTTCGTCGCCGATCGCCACGCCTTCGTACAGCTTCTGCGCCACCTGCATGGTCTTGCGGGTGGTGAAGCCGAGCTTGCGCGAGGCTTCCTGCTGCAGGGTCGAGGTGGTGAACGGCGGTGCCGGGCGGCGCTTGCGCTCCTTGCTGGCGACGTCGGTGACGTGCAGCGCGCCCTGCGCGGCCTGCTGGATGCGCAGGCGCGCGGCCTCGGCGGTGTCGCCGTCGGTGATGGTGAACTGCTCGAACTTCTGCCCGTCGAGCTTGATCAGCTTGGCGTTGAAGTGCTGCGAGGGATGCGCGCAGTCGGCGGCGATGGACCAGTACTCGCGGGCGATGAAGGCTTCGATCTCCTCCTCGCGCTCGACGATCATGCGCAGCGCCGGCGACTGCACGCGGCCGGCGGACAGGCCGCGCTGCACCTTGCGCCACAGCACCGGCGACAGGTTGAAGCCGACCAGGTAGTCCAGCGCGCGGCGGGCCTGCTGCGCATCGACCAGGTCGCCGGCGATCTGCCGCGGTTGCGCCATCGCTTCCTTGATCGCGCGCGGGGTGATCTCGGTGAACACCACCCGGTGCAGCGGCTTGCCCTTGAGCAGCCCGCGCTCCTGCAGGATCTCGGCGATGTGCCAGCTGATCGCCTCGCCCTCGCGGTCCGGGTCGGTCGCCAGGTAGATGTCTTCGGCCGCCCTGGCCGCCTTGGCGATGGCCTCCACGTGCTTCTCGTTCTTGTCGATCAGCGCGTAGCGCATCGCGAAGCCGTCGTCCGGATCCACTGCGCCTTCCTTCGGGATCAGGTCGCGCACGTGCCCATACGAGGCCAGGACGTGGAAATCCTTGCCGAGGTATTTGTTGATCGTCTTGGCCTTGGCGGGCGATTCGACGATGAGCAGGTGCTTGGACATGGCGGGTCGGGCTTCGATGGGCGTGGGCGGACGCCCTGGGGGCGGTAGGGTGGCGCAATTGCTCCGGTTAGTGAAGCGTTGCGGTCTCGCAGAGAAGCCGACGCCCGGGATGGAACCCCCGGGCGTTCAGCTACGGCGCTTATTTATTAGTGGGCATGTCCGGCGCCCGCTGTCAAGCCGGCGCCCGCCGGCCGGGCAG
>NZ_AQOI01000489.1:0-2903 GCF_000364665.1 Xanthomonas sp. SHU 199 | reverse complement strand
CAGGCCCAGCCGCGCGGTGGCCACGACGGGCACCGTGCGCAGCGGCGCCAGCGGCGCATCGGCCAACCCGCTGCTCACGCGTCCACCCGTTTGCGGGCCAGCGCCTCGCCGGCGCGTTGCGCGCGCTGCAGGCCGGCCTGCAGGTCGGCGACCAGATCCGCACTGGATTCGATGCCCACCGACAGGCGCAGCAGGCCGTCGGAAATCCCGGCCTTGGCGCGCGCCTCGGCGGTCATCGCCGCATGGGTCATGGTCGCCGGATGCGCGATCAGGCTCTCCACGCCGCCCAGCGATTCGGCCAGGGTGAAGTAGCGCAGGCCATCGACGAAGGCGCGTACCTCGGCCTCGCCGCCGGCCAGTTCGAAACTGATCATCGCGCCGAAGCCGCGCTGCTGCCGCGCCGCCACCGCGTGGCCCGGATGCGAGGCCAGGCCCGGGTAGTACACCTGGCGCACCGCGGCGTGCGTGGTCAGCAATTCCACCACCGCCTGCGCGTTCTCCTGGTGCGCGCGCAGGCGCGCGTCCAGCGTGCGCAGGCCGCGCAGGGTCAGGAACGCATCGAACGGCGAGCCGGTCAGGCCCAGCGCATTGGCCCACCACACCAGTTGCTGGTGCAGTTCGGCATCGGCCGCGATCACCGCGCCACCGACCACGTCGCTGTGGCCGTTGACGTACTTGGTGGTGGAGTGGATCACCAGGTCGGCACCGAAGGCGATCGGGGTCTGCAGCGCCGGCGACAGGAAGGTGTTGTCGACCACCGCCAGCGCGCCGGCCTTGTGCGTGGCGTCGATGACGAAACGCAGGTCGGTGATGCGCAGCAGCGGGTTGGACGGGGTCTCGATCAGCACCAGTTTCGGCGCCTGCGCCAGCGCATCGGCCAGCGAGCGCGGATCGGTCAGGTCGGCGGTGATCAGCTCGAAGTGGCCCTTCTTGGCCAGCGCGTTGAACAGGCGCCAGCTGCCGCCGTACGCGTCGTGCGGCACCACCAGCTTGTCGCCGGGCTGCAGCAGCGCGTTGAGCACCAGGTTGATCGCGCCCATGCCGGTGGCGGTGATCACCCCGCCGGCGCCGCCCTCCAGTTCCGCCAGCGCTTCGCCGAGCAGGTCGCGGGTGGGATTGCCGCTGCGGGTGTAGTCGTACTGGCGCTTGTTGCCGAAGCCGTCGAAGCTGAAGTTCGACGACAGCACGATCGGCGGAGTCACCGCGCCGTAGGCGGTATCGCGGTCGATGCCGGCGCGGACCGCGGCGGTGGCGGCACTACAGGGCAGATCGGTGTCGTGGGCAGTGCTCATGCGGCAACTCCGGTGGGGCGAAGGGCGGTGGCGAGAATCGCGTCGATGCGATCGGTTTCTTTCAGGAAGGCGTCGTGACCGTAGGGCGAACGCAGCACGCGCAGACTGCCGCGCGGGCCCAGGCCTTCGACCAGGGTGACCAGGTCCGACAGCGGCACCAGGCGGTCGCCTTCGACCGCCACCACCACGGTGGGCACGGCGACGGCAGCCGGCTCGATGCGATGCAGGTCGATGGATTCGGACAGGCGCAGGTAGGCGTTGACCTGGGTGCGCGCCACGTACTGCGCGCCGGCGGCGTCCAGGTAGTCTTCGGCGGCGACGCGGACGCGGCCGTTGATCACTTCCGGCGCCGCGTCGAAGCGTTCGCCGAACTCCTCCGGAGTGCGGTAGCTGAGCATCGCGAACTGCCGCGCCAGCGACAACCCGTGGCTCTCGGCGCATTGCAGCTGGCCCAGTGCCACGGCGCGGCGCTGCAGCGCGCGCCAGGCGGCGGCATACGGATGCGCGCGGTGCGCGCCGCTGACCGCAATCAGCTTCTGCAGGCGCTGCGGATGCCGCACCGCCAGTTGCAGGCCGACCAGCGCACCGTAGGAGTAGCCGACGAACCCGTGCAGTTGCGCGATGTCCAGCGCGTCCAGCAGCGCGGCGATGGCATCGGCCTGGTCGGCACTGTCGATCGGCGCGTCCAGGCTGCCGTCGGCACCGACGAAATCGAACGCCAGCAGCCGCCGCTGGGTGGGATCCAGCGCCCGCCCCGGCCCGACCAGGCCTTCGGCCCAGCCCTTCTCGGGAAAACTGGCGTTGGCGGCGAGGTGGCGGTGCGCGGAGATGCCGCCGGCTACGAACACCACCGGCGCGGCAGCCGGGCCGCTCAGTTCGTAGCGCAGGCGCAGCAGTTGCACACCGGCGTGGCGCAGCGGCAACGCGACCGCGATCTCGCCACGCATCGCGTGCACGCCGTCGGCCGGCGCGGCAACGCGGTCGTGGGACGGAGTGGCAGAGGTGGGGCGGTCAGGCGAGTTCACGAGGCGCATGGCGGTATCCGGAGAGGAACGGCCATCGAGCTTCGCGGAGCTCGCGTTCGCCATGCAGAAGGCATGGATCGAACCATCTTTCGGCGGACGCGTGGGTCCCCGCAGGATTTGGCACCTACACGGGCGCTTGCGCATCCGCTGGCTGCCCCGGCATCAAAGGGCCTGTCCCTCCGCCGGTCTCGATGGTGGAGCCACGATGCCAGCGATTTTCGGCCTTGTCAATCTCTTTATTCGGATGAAGCGATATGATTTTTCGATCCCTGGCCTCGGCCATACTCCGCTTCCCCCATCGATCCCCCAGTCCGTGCGCCGACGCCGTCCCCGCCGCTGGCTTGCCGTGGTCCTGTCGCTGGCGGCAGCGACCGCCGCGTTCGCGCAGCCGTTGCTGCGATGGAATGCCCCGCGACCCGAACCACAACCACCGCCAGCGTGGCTGCAGGTGAGCGCCCGCGACAGCGGCCTGCGCGAGGTCGCGCTGGGCAATCCGCTCGGCGGCCCGGTGCAGATCCGCCTGCTCGGCGACAGCGCCGGCTTCACCGCCGTCCCCGCGCTGCCGTTGACCGCGGAGCTGGCCGCC
>NZ_AQOI01000488.1:0-2844 GCF_000364665.1 Xanthomonas sp. SHU 199 | reverse complement strand
GTCGGGACTGAAGTCCCTCCCACAGTGCACCCGCCGAGTTCGCCGCAAGTCCCTGTGTCGCGATGGGCCTTACCGGTAAAACCGTCGCGACTGGAGCGCTCCCACAAGCGCGTGGCACTGCACGCATGCGGAAGTGACCGCTGGGCACGCATCGCCAACGCGGGGCATCCCGGCCCTACAAGTCGTAGGACAGCACGTCCTCGAAGCCGAACCTGTCGAAGTCGCGGATGCGCGAGGGATACAGGCGGCCGATCAGGTGGTCGTGCTCGTGCTGCACCACGCGGGCGTGGAAGCCCTCGGCCTCGCACTGCAGCGGGGTGCCGTCCGGCAGCACGCCGCGGTAGCGGATGTGCCGGTAGCGCGGAATCACCGCGCGCAGTCCGGGAATGGACAGGCAGCCCTCCCAGCCATCCTCCAGGTCGTCGGACAGCGGCTCGATCTCCACGTTGGCCAGGGCGGTGCGCGGCACCGGCGGCGCGTCCGGATAGCGGGCGCTGCGCTCGAAGCCGAACACCATCAGTTGCAGATCCACCGCGATCTGCGGCGCGGCCAGGCCGACGCCGCGCGCAGCGTCCATGGTCTCGAACATGTCGGCGACCAGCGCATGCAGTTGCGCGCTGTCGAAATCGGTGACCGGCGGCGCCTGACGCAGCAGACGCGGGTCGCCCATGCGGATGATGTCGCGGATCATGTGCGGACTCCTGGCAGTGGGGAATGGCCGCGATTATCCGCCGTGGCGGCGACGCGTGCAGCGCGGGCTGCGGCCTCCCCTGCCCCGACTGCGACACGCCGCGGTGCAATCCCCGTGTTGCGGCAAAGCGCTTGGCGAATTCTGCAGGTGCGAACTGTCATGCAGCCGCGACGCGCGACGTGGCGCGCTTGCCGATGGCGCAATGCATCGGGACTGAAGTCCCTCCCACCGTGCACCCAGCCAGCGTAGCGCGCGTTCCGTCACGCGTGGTTCCGCAGCGCCGCGGGCCATCCGCCGAGATGGATGTGCACACGTGACGCCCGCCTGACGTCGCTCCCACAGGGATGCGCGGGGCATCCTTGTGCGAGGGACTTCAGTCCCGACGACGGAGGGTGTCAGTCGGGTTTCGGTGCCGCATGTCGCGGCTGTAAGACAGTTGACGCCTGCGCCGGTCTCCGCGCGGCACGCGCCCTACTCCGGCACGTACGGCGAGGCCAGCACCTGCGGGCGGCGGCCGAGGCCGGCGCCGAGCCGGTCGAGCACGAAACGCACGTAGAGGTTGGTGCTGAACTGGGTGTAGTCGCGGGCGTTGTTGAACAGCAGGCGTCCACCCAGGAACAGCTGCGGGGCGATCTGCCATTCGGCCGCGCCGGCGATGTTGTAGGACATGCCGGTCTTGCTCTGCCCGGCGTAGACCGGCGCGACGTAGCGGTCGGTCAGGCCCAGCAGCGCGGCCAGCGAGGCGGCGTCGTAGGCGGCCTGCTGCATCTGCGCGCTGGTCGGGAAGTACGGGCTGTCGTCGCTGCGGAAATGCTGCACGCCGACGCTGGCGTCCACGCTCCAGTTGACCGTGCGCCCGGCGGTGCGGCCGCTCCAGTGCACCGGGAAGCCCAGGTCCACGTAGTCCTGCGGGCTGAAATAGCCGCCCTGGCCGTAGGTGTAGCCGCCCAGGTTCTTGTCGTACTGCATCGCGGTCAGGTTGAGGCCGGCGGTCAGCGACTGGTTCTCGGTGTCCAGCGCGTGCACGTACACGCCCAGGTCGACCTGGCGGTGGTCGTTGCTGGCGACGTTGCGGCCGACCAGACGATCGGCACTGACGCTGGCGTAGCCGCCGAGCAGGCCGTTGTCGAGGGTGGCCGACAGGCGCAGGCCGTTGCTGGTCACGCCGCCCCAGCCGAGTTCAGCGCGGCCGTCGTCGACGCCGCCGAAGGACAGCAGGCTGTCGCTGACGGCGCGGCGGAACACCTGGCCGGAATAGGTGAGGTTGTCGCCGGCCTGGCCGCGGTAACCGACGCCACCGACGATGCGACGCTCGGGGAAGCCGACCGGGGTGCTGCCCAGGTCGGCGCTGAAGCCGCCGTTCTTGTAGGTCACCGCCATGCCGACGCCGCGCGCGTCCTGGTCCATGCGCCGCGCCCCGTTGCCGTTGGCGGCCATGGTGTACAGCGCCTGGCTGAAGCCGGCCGGGGTCAGCGCCGCGGCGGTGGGGTTGGCGGCGAGGTTGCGGAAGCGGGCGATGTCGGCGGCGCTGAGGTCGGCGCTGCGCGAGGCGTCGCCGAGGATGGCGCTGGCCAGCGTGCCGATCGCGGTGTCGGCGGCGGTGTTGCCGAGCAGGAACGCCGACAGCGGCTCGGCGTACAGCGCCTGCAGCGCTGCCGCCTCGCGCTGCGCGTTGGTCAGCGCCGGGTCGGTGTCGTTGAACAGCTTGTTGTACAGCCCGGTGTTGACCGCGTAGGTGCGCAGCGCGTTGCGGGTGGCGTTGCTGTTGCCTTCGGTGAGCAGCAGTTGGTACAGGTCGCTGCCGACCAGGCTGTCGATCGGCGTGCGGTCGGCGGCCAGGGCATCGCCCATCGCCGCGGCCGGGCCGGCGCCGAAACGGCTGGCGGTGGCGTAGCCGGTGCCGAGCGTGCCGGCGTCGAGCAGGGTCGGGGTGACGTCGACCTGCAGCTTGCCCTCGCCCACCGCGAACTCGCCGTGCAGCGGCACTTCCAGATCGCGCAGCCGGCCGAGGCCGGCCTCGCCGTCGCGGGCGCGGTAGCTGGCGCCGGTGGCGAGGCTGTCGCTGTTCTCGGCCTGCACCTCGCGCAGTTCGTCGAGCACGGTCGAACCGCCGCCGGCGCTGGCCGGCGCGGCGGGCTGGCGCAGGGACGCGC
>NZ_AQOI01000487.1:0-2016 GCF_000364665.1 Xanthomonas sp. SHU 199 | reverse complement strand
TCGCCGCTGGCCCTGCTGCCGGCCGAGGACGCGCTGGGCCTGGACCAGCAACCCAACCTGCCCGGCACCGTCGACGGCCACCCGAACTGGCGCCGGCGCCTGCCCGCGCCCGACGCCGCCGCGACCGTCGCCACCCTCGCCACGCGCCTGGACGCCTTCGCCCAGACCCGCCAATCCACCGCCACCGCCGCGCAAGGAGCCGACGCATGCGCATGATTCCCCTGCGGGCCACCGCCCGCCTGCAGCTGCATGCCGGTTTCACCCTGCTCGATGCCGCCGCACAGGTGCCGTATTACGCCGGGCTCGGGATCAGCCATCTGTATCTGTCGCCGATCGGCACCGCCGTCCCCGGCTCCACCCACGGCTACGACGTCACCGACCCGCGCCAGGTCAATCCCGAACTCGGCGGCGAGCCGGCGCTGCTGCACCTGTCCGAGCGCGCGCGCAGCCACGGCATGGGCCTGATCCTGGACATCGTGCCCAACCACATGGCCACCCACCCGAGCAATCCGTGGTGGTGGGACGTGCTCACCCATGGCCGGCGCAGCCGCCATGCCGGCTGGTTCGACATCGACTGGCGCGCGCCCGGGCGCGAGGGCAAGCTGTGGTTGCCGGTGCTGGACCGCCCCTATGCGCAGGCGCTGAGCGAAGGCGCGCTGCAGTTGCAGGTGGCCGAGGACGGCAGCGTGGTCCTGCTGCACCACGACCAGCGCTTCCCGATCCGCCTGGACGGCGCCATCGCGCAGGAACCGGCCAGCGCGCGCCCGGCCTGGGCCGCCCGGCTCAACGACGCCGCGCGGCTGGGCGACGACGCCCTGCACCGGCTGATCGAACGCCAGTGCTATCGCCTGGCCTGGTGGCGGGTCGGCAACGACATGCTCAACTACCGCCGCTTTTTCGACATCACTTCGCTGGCGGCGTTGCGGGTGGAGCAGAACGACGTGTTCGCCGCGGTCCACGAGCTGCCGCTGCGGCTGGTCGCCGAGGGCCATCTCGATGGCGTTCGGGTCGACCACGTCGATGGCCTGGCCGATCCCACCGGCTACGTGCAGCGGCTGCGCACGCAACTGGACCGCGCCGGCCGCCGCCGCGGCATCGCCCCGGGCGGCATCGCCCTGTATCTGGAAAAGATCCTGGCGCCGCACGAGCAGTTGCGCAGCGACTGGCCCTGCGACGGCACCACCGGCTACGACTTCATGGACCAGGTCGCCGCGGTGCTGCACGACCCGGCCGGCGCCGAACCGCTGACCGCGCTGTGGCGGCGCTGGAGCGGGCGCAGTGGCGACTTCGGCCAGGAGCAGCGCGCCGCGCGCGACGAGATCCTGCAGGGCTCGCTGCAGGCCGAGTTCGTGCGCACCGTGCAGGCGCTGGGCGCCGCCGCGCACCTGGATCCGCTGACCCGCGAGTTCAGCCCGCAGATGCTGGCGCGCGGGCTGATGGCCTTACTGCGGCACTTCGAGGTGTACCGCACCTATGCCGGGCCCGATGGCCTGGACGACGACGACGCGGCGCGCCTGGCGCAGGCCGCGCAGCGTGCGCGTGCCGGCGCCGAGCCACGGGTGTGCGCGGCGATCGATGCGATCGAGCGCTGGAGCCGCGATGGCCGCGGCACCGGCAAGGCACAGGTGGCGCTGCGGCGGATCGTGCGCCGGCGCCTGGAGCAACTGTCGGCGCCGCTCAACGCCAAGTCGGTGGAAGACACCTCCTTCTACCGCCACGGCGTGCTGCTCTCGCGCAACGAAGTCGGCAGCGAGCCGGACGTGTTCGCGCTGACGCCGGAGGCGTTCCACGCGGCCAACGCCGTGCGCGCGCAGCGCTATCCGCGCGCGCTGCTGGCCACCGCCACCCACGACCACAAGCGCGGCGAAGACGTGCGCATGCGCCTGGCCGCGCTCAGCGCGCAGGCGCCGTGGTGGGAGGCGCAGGTGGCGCGGTTCCAGGCGCTGTCGGCCGACCTGCTGCCGGCCGGCAGCGCCGCGCCGCTGCCCGGCGACCTGCTGATGCTGTGGCAGATGC
>NZ_AQOI01000486.1:0-8698 GCF_000364665.1 Xanthomonas sp. SHU 199 | reverse complement strand
CCTGGCAGCTCAAGGCCGCGCGCGAAGCCAAGCTGCGCACCCACTGGACCTGGCCGGACGAGGACTACGAGCGCAATGCGCGCGCCCTGCTCGACGCCGCACTGCTGCAGCCGGCCGGCGCCGCACTGCGCGAGGCGCTGGCGCAGGCGGCCGCGGCGCTGGCCCCGGCCGGCGCGCTCAACAGCCTGGTGCAGACCACCCTGCGCCTGACCCTGCCCGGCGTGCCCGACCTGTACCAGGGCAGCGAGGGCTGGGATCTGTCGCTGGTGGATCCGGACAACCGCCGCCCGGTGGACTACGCGCTGCGCCAGGCCTGGCTGCGCGATGCCACCGCAGCGGACGCGCTGCTGCAGGACTGGCACAGCGGCCACGTCAAGGCGTGGCTGACCGCACAGCTGCTGCAGCTGCGGCGCGCGCATCCGGACTTGTTCGCGCACGGCCGCTACACGCCGCTGCAGGCGCAGGGCCCGCAGGCCCAACACGTGCTCGGCTTCGTGCGCGAACACGAGGGCGCCTCGCTGGTGGTGGCGGTGCCGCGGCTGGGCGCGGCCGCGCAGGCGCTGCGGCCGGACGTGCCGCTGCGGGCGCAGTTCGATTGGCGTAACACGGTTCTGACACTGCCGCAGGCACAGTATCGCCCGGTGCTGGCCAGTGCTACCGTCGACGCGACGTCGGCCATTGCGGTGTCGGCGCTGTTCGCCGAGTTCCCGGTGGCCGTGCTGGTCGCCTCCCCCTGATCTCGCAAGAAGCCATGGACGCAGAAACACGCCAACGCCGCATCCGCCAACTCGCGCACGAAATCTGGGAAGCCGAAGGGCGACCCGATGGCCACGCCGCCCGCCATTGGGCCATGGCCGAACGCCTGGTGGCCGCGGAAGCGGCCGCCGAAGCCGATGCCGAGGCGCTGCCGCCGTCGCAACCGCGACGCAGCGCCGGCACCGGCAGCATCTCTTCCTAAGGATCCTTCATGCCCGTGCGCAAGCTCACCCGCCGTTCGCGTATCCGCGAGGGCCTGCCGTATCCGCTGGGCGCCACCTGGGACGGCCTGGGGGTGAACTTCGCCCTGTACTCGGCGCACGCCACCAAGGTGGAGCTGTGCCTGTTCGACGATCGCGGCCGCGAGATCGAACGCATCGCCCTGCCCGAGTACACCGACGAGATCTGGCACGGCTACCTGCCCGACGCGCGCCCCGGCCAGCTCTATGGCTACCGCGTGTACGGTCCGTACGCGCCCGACGCCGGGCACCGCTTCAACCCCAACAAGCTGCTGCTCGATCCCTACGCCAAGCAACTGGTCGGCGAACTGAAATGGGCGCCGGCCCTGTTCGGCTACACCATCGGCCACAAGGATGCCGACCTCAGCTTCGACCGTCGCGACAGCGCCGCCTACATGCCCAAGTGCGCGGTGATCGATCCGGCCTTCACCTGGGGCAAGGACCAGCGCCCGCAGACGCCGTGGGACAGCACGGTGATCTACGAGACCCACCTGCGCGGCACCACCATGCGCCACCCCTCGGTCCCCGAGGCCTGGCGCGGCACCTTCTCCGGGCTGAAGGTGGACGAGGTGGTCGAGCACATCAAGCGCCTGGGCATGACCGCGGTGGAACTGCTGCCGGTGCACGCCTTCGTCGACGACGAATATCTGCTCAAGCAGGGCCTGCGCAATTACTGGGGCTACAACACCATCGGCTTCTTCGCCCCGCACCCGCGCTACATGGCCACGCGCACGGTGTCCGAGTTCAAGCAGATGGTGGCCCGGCTGCACAGCGCCGGGCTGGAAGTGATCCTGGACGTGGTCTACAACCACACCGCCGAAGGCAACGAACTGGGGCCGACGCTGTCGTTCAAGGGCATCGACAACGCCAGCTACTACCGCCTGGCCGAGGACCGCCGCTTCTACATCAACGACACCGGCACCGGGAACACCTTCGACCTGACCAATGCCGGCGCGCTGCGCATGGTCAACGACTCGCTGCGCTACTGGGTCTCGGAGATGCACGTGGACGGGTTCCGCTTCGACCTGGCCACCATCCTCGGCCGCGAGCACCACGGCTTCGACCCCAAGGGCGGCTTCCTCGACGCCTGCCGCCAGGACCCGCTGCTGAGCCAGGTCAAGCTGATCGCCGAGCCATGGGACGTCGGCCCCGGTGGCTACCAGGTCGGCGGCTTCCCGCCGGGCTGGTCGGAGTGGAACGACAAGTTCCGCGACAACGTGCGCGCGTTCTGGCGCGGCGACGAAGGCCAACTGGCGGAACTGGCCACGCGCCTGACCGGCTCGGCCGACCTGTTCCACCACCGCGGCCGCCGCCCCACCGCCTCGGTCAACTTCGTCACCGCCCACGACGGCTTCACCCTGCACGATCTGGTCAGCTACGCGCACAAGCACAACGAGGCCAACGGCGAGCACAACCGCGACGGCTCGGACAACAACATCTCCGCCAACTATGGCGTGGAAGGCGAGACCGACGACGAGCAGATCAACGCGCTGCGCCTGCGGCAGATGCGCAACATGCTGGCCACCCTGCTGCTGTCGCAGGGTACGCCGATGCTGCTGGCCGGCGACGAGTTCGGCCGCAGCAAGGGCGGCAACAACAACACCTACTGCCAGGACAACGAACTGACCTGGCTGAACTGGGAAGCCGGCCCGCGCGCGCACCAGCTCAGCGCCTTCGTCTCGCGCCTGACCCACCTGCGCGCGCACTACCCGCTGCTGCACCGCGCACGCTTCTTCGACGGCGTCTACGACGAGGAACTGGGCATCAAGGACGTGACCTGGCTGGCCCCGGACGGCGAGGAGATGACCGAAGCCTCCTGGCACGACCCGCACGCCCGCGCACTGATGATGCGCCTGGACGGCCGCGCCCCGTCCAGCGGCCTGCGCCAGGCCGCGTCGAACGTGACCCTGTTGATGATCGTCAACGGCGCGATCGAGGACGTGTCGTTCACTCTGCCGCTAGTGGAAGGCGAACACTGGCGCGTGCTGATCGACACCGCCGAGCGCAACGGCGAACACGGCCTGCCCGGCGGCTCGCAATGGCACGGCCTGGGCCGCTCGCTGACCCTGCTGGCGGCCGAGCGCGACAGCAAGTCCACGGCCGCGCATCACCGCAATGCGGATGCGCCGACGCCGTGAGCCGATGGGGACGCCTGGCGATCTGCCGGGCGCTGCGGGTCCGCTCCTACAGAAGGCGGACGTTGCGAGCTGTCATCCGTAGGAGCGGTTCAGCCGCGACCAGAGCTCGATGGAACTCAGATACCGCCGTGCCGCGCAGCTGCCCACCGCAAGCAGCCGCACCGATAACGCCTCCGGCAGCCACTGAGGGGGTTTACTGGCGCCCACCCCGATCCACATACGGCCGCGCCTGCAGGATCACCACCTCGTCGCCGACCACCGCCCATTCGATGTCCTGGTCGGCGCCGCCCAGCGCCTGCTTGGTCATCGCGCCGACCTTGGCCAGTCGCGCGATGAGCGCGTCGGTCAGTACCTGGCGGGTGCCGACGATTGGCACCTCGCGGACGCCGCCGGCGGCGTTGGCCACGAGCTGGGTGTCCTCGGCCGAGCGGCTCAGCACCTGCACCGCCTTGGACCAGCTCGAATACATCACCTGTTCGGCCTGGCGCTTGCCCTCGACCACACGGATGCCCAGGCCGCGCTTGGCCGAAATGTAGGTGACGTGGCGGCGCGCGGCATCGAACGGATCGCGGGTGATCATCACCCCGGAGCTGTCGGACGGCGCGGCCAGCTGCACCAGCACCGCCATGGCCACCGCGTCCTGTGGCAGGCCGGCGGCGGCGCGCGCTTCGTAGGCCTCGAAGTTGTACACCGACGCCCACACCGTCTGCACCGCCTTGGCCAAGGCATCGGCGCGGGTGACATTGGGCACGGTGGTGTACAGGCCTGCGCCGCTGAAGCCGGGTAGATCCTCGGAGTTGGACGAGCTGCGCACGAACACACCGGCGCCGTGCAGTTGCCCCTGCCACTGCGTCTCCAGCGCACGCACGAAGGCGGGATCGGGCGCGGCGTCGGCGATCTCGGCACGCAGGGTCGCCAGCGCGGCACGGCGCACCTCCGCATCGGTGGCGAAGCCGGGACGGCGCTGCAGGTCGCGCAGGCGCTGATCGACCTGCAGACGCTGCAGCGTCGCCTGATAGAACGCGAACGGAATGCAGAAGCCGTCCGGCACGCGCGCGGCCGGCGGCAGCACCGCTTTCAGCGTGCCGAGATTGGCGGCCTTGGTCCCGCAGGCGCGGCTGTCGCGGGCGCGCAGCGCCGCCAGCGGTTTGAGCGCGGCCACGCTCAGGTCCGGACGCGGCAGCGCGCGAGCCGCGGTGCGGGGAGCGGCAGCGGGTGCGGCCGTCGGCGGACCCGCCAGCGCTGTCACCCGGTAGTCGTTGTGGGTGACGTCCAGTTGCACCCAGCGCCCGTCGTACTGGCGCAACGCCGCCTGCGCATCGCGCACGTACACGTTGGGAATGCCCCAGCCCTTGGCCAGCAGGTTGACGTGCGACAACAGCGTGGACGGGCGTTGCGTGATCAGGCCGGCGACCGGCGCCAACGCGATCGGCACCTCGTCCAGTACCGGGATGTCGCGCGGCGACAGGGCACGGAACTGCGCCTCCGAACGCACGATGCGCAGCCGTCCCTCGGCATGGCCGGTGTTCAACGGCAGGAAGCGCTGCTCGCGCAGCAGCGCCTCCTGGGTGACGAAGGCCAGCCCGGCGGACTTGGCCACCTGTTCGTGCAGCGTGGAGTTGGTCTTGAACCGCAGCGCGTCAAAGAACGAGGCGCGCAAGGCGGCATCGGTCTGCTGCAACAAGGGCGCGGTGAGGACGTCGCCCTCCCAGAACTCGTAGGTGTAGCCCGGCAGATCCTGCTGCCAGCTCAGGGTGCCGAACAGGAAGCGGCGCTGCGGATCGCGGTACTGCGCCTTCAGCGCCGTCTTGCCCATGCCCGGCGCCAGGCGCTGGCGCACGAATTGCTCGTGCAGCGCGAAGCGCGGGGTGTTGAGGTAGTAGACGCGTCCACCCTGCTGCCGGTCGATCACGAACAGCAGATGCGGCAGCTCCAGCGCGGTGCCGGCGTTGTAGACCCGCGCGAGCTGCAGGAACTGCGCACGGCTGTCCAGGCGCGGCAGGGAATCGGGCCCCGTCGCCGGCTGCACGGTGGCATTGCTGCCAGGGCGCTGCTCGTAGGCCGACGGCTTGCGCGCGGTCTGCGCCAGCGTGGGCGCCACCGGCCACAGCAGCGCGAAAAGGACACACCACGCCGACACGCGTGGCCACGAAAGGGACGGACGGGCTCGATCCATGATGCCGGTTCGGGAGGGCGACGAGCGCGGATCATACGCCAGCGCCTGCGCGTTGGCTGCGCGGCCAGGCGTTGCCGGGCATGGTCCGGCGTTTGATGCCGTCGCGACCGTTGGGATGGCGGGGACGGAATGGCCTCCGCCTGTGGACAGCTCCATCCGACCGTCCTTTCGGTATCGTTGACCGACAGAACGCTGCGCAGCCGCGTGCGGCCCCGCCACATGCCTGCCCGCGACCTGACGCACCTCGCCCCAGCCAGGAGTCCGCATGCCGCTGTATCCCCTGTTCGCCGACCTGGCCGGACGCCGCGTGCTGGTCGTGGGCGGCGGCGAGGTGGCGATGCGCAAGATTGAGGCGCTGCTGCACGCCGGCGCCGACGTGCTGGTGTACGCGCACGCGCTCAACCCCACCGTGGCGCAGTGGCTGGCGCAGGGCCGCCTGCAGCGCGCCGACGGCGCCTTCGACCCGCAGTGGCTGGACGATGCCTGGCTGGTGGTGGCCGCCACCGACGACGACGCGTTCAACCGGCAACTGGCCGAACAGGCCGGAGCGCGGCGCAAGTGGGTCAACGTGGTCGACGACGCCGCGCTGTCGACGTTCCAGGTGCCGGCGATCATCGATCGCGACCCGCTGTTGATCGCGATCTCCTCCAGCGGTGCGGCACCGATGCTGGCGCGGCGCCTGCGCGAGCGCTGGGAAACCGAACTGGACCATTCCTACGCCGAACTGGCGCAACTGTTCGCGCGCCACCGCGCCGCCATCCGCGCGCGCCTGCCGGACCTGCCGCAGCGCCGCCGCTGGTTCGAACAGGTACTGGAGGGACCGGTGCAGACCCTGCTGCAGAGCGGCCAACGCGATGCCGCCGAGCAGGCCTTCGCCGACAGCCTGCAGCGCAGCGACGCGGTACCGCGGCAAGGCAGCGTGTGGCTGGTCGGCACCGGCAGCGGCGACCCCGGCGCGCTGACGCTGAAGGCGCTGCGTGCGCTCAACCAGGCCGACCTGCTGCTGGTCGGTGCGCAAGTGAGCGCTGCAGTGCTGAGCCTGGCGCGCCGCGATGCCAGCCGCCAGCCGCTGCCGGACGATCCGGCCGCGCATCTGGCGCTGCTGATCGAACGGGCGCAGGCCGGACAGCGCGTGGTCAGCCTGCTGCCGGGCGATGCGTTCCGACAGCCGCCGCACGCGGCGCTGGCAGCGCACTTGGTCGCAGCAGGAATCGCCTACGAGGTGGTGCCCGGAGTGGCGCCGGGCTGACGCCTACGCCGGCAGCGGCGGCACCGGTTCCTCGTCCGAACGCCCGCGCTTCGCCGTCACCAGGTGCTTGCGCATCCCCACCCACAACGCCAGCGACAGCAGCGAGATGCCGCCCAACAGCAGGAACGCAGCGCGATAGCCGAACCCCTGTGCGATCCAGCCGCCCAGTGCGGGACTCAGCGCCGCGCCGACGCCCTGCATCGTCATCACCGCGCCCTGCCCCACGTTGACCCGGCCGGTGCCCTGCAGCAGGTGCGCCACCAGCGCCGGCACCGCCACGCTCTGCAGGCCGGCGCCGACGCCGTCGAGGATCTGCACCGGGAACACGCCCCAGGTGTGGATGACGCTGGCGGCGATCAGCCCGCGCAACGGCAGCGCCAGGAAGGTCAGCAGCAGCACCCACCAGTGTCCGCGCACGCGGATCAGGCGCATCGCCAGCAGCGAGGCGAGCACCATCGTGGACTGGGCGACGATGATGGTGGTGGCGGTCAGCGCGTTCGGGTCGCCCTGATGCGCGGCCACCACGGCCATGCCGTACAGCGGCAGCATCGCCGCATTGCCGAGGTGGAACAGCGCCAGCGCCGCGGCCAGGACCAGCAAGGGCTTGCAGGTCAGCAGTACCGACCAGCCGCTGACGTGGGCGCCGTTGTCGTCCTCGTCCTCGGCCTCGGCCATACCGCGCGCCGCACGGTGATCGATCGCGTCGCGCGGAATCATCAACACCGAGATGATCGCCAGCACGCCGAAGCAGCCGGTCAGCACGAACACCGCGCCGAAACCGAATTTCCAACCGAGCAAGCCCGCCAGCGCCGCGGCCACCACGTTGCCGGCATGGCTGCCGACCTGGTTGCGCGCGATCTGGTGATCGAAGCCGGCCTGGCGCACCAGGCCCAAAGTGATGCCGGACAGCGCCGGCCCCAACGCGGCGGCGGCGAGCGCGGTCATCACCTGCGCGGCGATGACGCCGGGCAGGGTCGGCGACCACCACAGCAGCGCCGAGGCCAACAGAATCATGCTGCAGCCGACCACCACGATGCTGCGCTTGCGCTTGGTCGCATCGACCAGCGCGCCGCCCGGCGTGGTGGCGAGCATGCCGACGATGCCGCCGGCGGTCATCACCGAGCCGATCGCGCCGAGCGACCAGCCCTTGGATTGCAGGAACACGCTCAGGAACGGGCCGAGCCCGTCCTGCACGTCGGCCATGGTGAAGTTGAGCGCTTCCAGCGCGCGCGTGCCGCGCGGGCGCTTGCCAGTGCCGCTCATGCGCGCACCGCCGGCGACGCGAGCGGCGACAAGGACAGGAGAACGTGGTGCTGCGCAGGCGCGACGGGCGGCATGACGGTGTCCTGGATGAGCGCGGGAAACACAGGCGCGGCGGTGGCCAGGGGCACACCGCCGCGACGACTCGTGACTCAGTGGGGCTTGGGCTTCGGTTTCGGCTTGGGCCCGTCCTTCGGCGCAGCATCATCCGCATGCGCGTGCAACGGCTTGTGATGAGGCTTGGGCGGCTTCGGCTTCAACGGCTGCAGCGTCGCGTCGCTGGCGCCCAACGCCTGCGCATGCAGCACTTGGCCATGCGCGGACTCCAGCAATTCGCCCTGCGCCGTCAGCGGCTTGCCGGCGGCGAGCCAGCGCGCCGATTCCGGCACCGCGTGCGGCGGGAAGCGCACGATCAACCCGTCCTCCAGCAGCGCGCCATGCACCTGCCCGTGCGGGCCGTGCAGCAGCCTTGCGATGGTGCCGGCGTGACGCACCGCGTCCTGCGCAGGCTTGGGCTTGGCCGGCGGCTTGGGCTTGGGTGTGTGCGGACCGGCATGCGGACCTTCATCGACGATGCGCGCGGACCCATCCGGGTCCACCGCCAACGCCACCAGCACATCGGCGCCGCGCGGCTTGAGTCCGCGTACGCCGAGGCCGGCACCCGGACGCAGCGCCTTCAGCAGTTGCGCCGACAGGTGCGGCGGGGTGTGCACTTCGGTGCCGTCGTCGAACAGCAGGCCGTCGACGTCGGCCTTGGGGTTGAGCAGGAAGCGCGCGAGCGTGCCACGGGTTTCCGGCAAGGAATCGGGATCGACCCAATGCATTGCATTCTCCAGACGAACAAGGGATGCCGGCGGGGCCGGCAGCGCCCGCCGCGAAC
>NZ_AQOI01000485.1:0-419 GCF_000364665.1 Xanthomonas sp. SHU 199 | reverse complement strand
CGGCAGCGGCGAGGGCTTGCGCCGGCGCGACAGCAGCCAGGCACCGAGGCCCAGCACCAGCAGGCTCAGCCCGCCCCACAGCCACAGCGGGAACCCGTCATTGGCCGGTGCCTGGGCGGCCGCCGCAGCCGGCGCCGCCTGCCCGGCCTGGGCCAGGCGCTTCTGCGCCGCGGCCAGGTCGCTATCCTTCAGCGCGATCAGTTGCTGCTGCTGGGCCTTGAGCTTTTCGAGCTGCTCCACCCGCGAACGCAGTTCCTGGACCTCGGCATCGCGTGCCGCGAGGTCTTCGCGCGCCTGCTGCAATTGTTGGGCTGCCACCATGTCTCCTTCGTCGCCGGCACCGGTGCCGGACTTGGTTCCCGCCTCGCGGCGCGTCGCTGGCACCGCCGGCGCGATTTCCAGGCGTGCGCCGGCGGCCG
>NZ_AQOI01000484.1:0-1957 GCF_000364665.1 Xanthomonas sp. SHU 199 | reverse complement strand
CGCGTGGCCAGGCGGTGCCCGCGCTGGTAACCGGCCAGCAAGGCCGGCGCGGCGATGTCGCCGCCGCGCGCGACCGCGTCGTGCAGCGCACGCGCCAGCCGCGCCTGGCTCTGCAGGCCGAAGTTGAACCCATGCGCGGTCACCGGATGCATGCCCACCGCGGCGTCGCCGATCAAGGCATAGCGCTCGGCGACGAAGCGCTGCGCATAGACGGCCACCAACGGGTACGCCTGCGGCCGCACCAGTGGCGTCATCGCGCCCAGGCGATGCTCGAAGAAGGTACTGATCTCTGCCCCCAACGCCGCCTCGTCCATCTGCAGCAGCGCCTGCGCGCGTTCCGGCGGCAGGGTCAGCACTGCCGAGGCCTCGTTGCCGTGCAGCGGCAGCAGCGCCATGGTCCGGCCGTAACCGAACCACTCCCAGGCGGTCTGATGGTGCGGGCGCTCGTGGCGCCCCCGACACACCAGCATGGTGCGGCCGAAATCGCGCAACTGCGCGCCGATCCCGCTCATGCGCCGGGTACTGGAGAAGCGGCTGTCGGCGGCGACCACCAGGCGCGCCGCCACGCTGCGCCCGTCGGAGAGCTGCACCTGCGCCTGGCGCGCGTCGCGGCGCAATGCCTGCACCGAGACACCATCGAGCAAGGTCAGACCGGGCTGGTCCTGCACCGCGGCGAACGCGGCGCGGCGGATCAGGTGATTGGGCACCAGCCAGCCGAGATCGCCACGGCCGCCCTCGCCCGCCGCGAAGGTCAGTGCGAACGGCGAGGAACCGTTCATCACCCGCGCATCGCGCAGCGGCGCGATCGCCTGCGGGTCGATCCGCGGCCACAGGTCCAACTGATCCAGCAACGCCCGCGAGGCATGGGTCAGGGCGATTTCGCGGCCGTCGAAGGCGGCCTCGGCCAGCGCCGCGCGCGGCTGCGGCTCGATCAGCGCCAGCGACAGGCCGCTGCCGGCCAGCGAGCGGGCGAAGCACAGGCCGGCAGGGCCGGCCCCGACGATGGCGATATCCACTTGCATGCGGCGACTCCGTGATCGGACCCGGCCAGGATACGACCGCCGCGCACCGCGTCCTTGATCTGGATCAGCGCTGCGACGATCGGTCGCAGCCCGCGGGGCTCAGAACAGCGCCCACACCAGCTGCAGGATCGCCCACAGCGACACCACCCACACCAGGCTGCGCACGTACGGCACGCCCGCCGCGTACAGCGGCACGTACGCCACCCGCGCCCACAGGTAAATCTGCGCCGACAGCGCGGTGTGCGCATCGCCCTTGCCCAGTGCCGCCACCGCCACCGCCGCGGCGGCGAAGAACGGGAAGGTTTCCAGGAAGTTGCGCAGCGCGCGGTCCAGGCGCCCGGCCACGCCGGCCGGCGGCGGTTGCGGCGCATCGCGCGCGCCGGCGTTCCACTTCAGCCCGCGCTGCGCGGTGACGAAGGCGGAGGCGAGCAGCAGTTGCGCGATCCCGAGCAGGATCGCCCAGGCCAGCATACGAATTTCGATGGGCATCGGAGCCTCGGAGGAAAGGAAGACGGCGCGCAGCATGCCGCTCAATCGGGCATGGCCACGTGATAACCGACCAGGCGCCAGGTCTTGTCCTCGTCCAGCCGCAACGACACCAGCTCGCGCACCGGCTGCGGCGCATTGGCGAAGCGGCTGGGGAAGCTGATGTTGACGTAGGTGCCCGGCGGCACCTGCGAGCCGGCGGCGTACTGCACCCGCGCCACGCTGGCGACGCCGCGGCCGAGCAGCGCGCCCAGCCGCGCACGTGCGGCGTCGATCTCGCGCACGAACACCGCACGCGTCACCGCCTTCTTCGCCACAACAGAGGCGCCGTCCCACAGCTCGCCGGTGCGTCCGGCATCGACCAGCTGCGCGGCGCGCAGGCCGGCCTGCGCCATCTGTGCGTCCTGCTTGGCCAGCGGTCCGGGCGCGGGCGCGGCGGGGCCGGCATG
>NZ_AQOI01000483.1:0-993 GCF_000364665.1 Xanthomonas sp. SHU 199 | reverse complement strand
TGTCGCCGCCGCCGCCGCAGGCTGCGACGCTCAGCCGAACAGCGGGGCCATGGTGCCGGCGGCCGCGTCGCCGCCCTCGCGTCGCTCCAGCGCCAGCAGCGCGGCCTTGGTCGGCAGGCCGCCACCAAAGCCGGTGAGCGCGCCGTTGGCGCCGATCACCCGGTGGCAGGGGAGCACGATCGGCAACGGGTTGCGGCCATTGGCGGCGCCGACCGCGCGCACCGCACGCGGCTGGCCCACATGCTGCGCCAGTTGCGCGTAGCTCCAGGTCGCGCCGAACGGGATCTCGGCCAATGCCAGCCACACCCGCTTCTGGAAGTCGGTGCCGTGCGGCGCCAGCGGCAGGTCGAAGTGCTCACGCTCGCCGGCGAAGTAGGCCAGCAACTGCTCGCGCGCGGCGCGCACCGGAGCCGGATCGTGCACCCAGTCGGCGCGGCCACGGGCGTCGTAGCGGTTCTCGGGGAACAGGATGTGACGCACGCCATCGCTGCCGACAGCGACGGTGAGCATGCCGATCGGGGTGTCGAAACGGTCGTAGGACAGCGGGGACGCGGTCATGCGCGGGTCTCCTCGGGAGGGTCGTTGGCCAGGTGCCACAGGTGCAGCACCGCGTAGGCGCGCCAGGGACGCCAGGCCTGCGCGCGTGCCTCGGTGGCGCGTTCGCTCAGGCGTGCGCCGTCCGCGCCGAGCATGCGTTGCAGGACCAGGTCGCCGGCGGGGAAGGCGTCGGGCTGGCCGAGCGCGCGCAGGGCGATGTACTGCGCGGTCCAGGCGCCGATGCCGGGCAAGGTGATGGCGTGGGCGACGAAGTCGTCCAGGCGCTGGCCGGCACGGAACGACAGACGGCCGTCCAGCACCGCCTGCGCCAGCGCACGGATCGTCGCCGCACGCGAGCGCGGCAGGCCGATGGCTTCCAGCGGCGCGTCGCGCAGTGCCTGCGGGGTCGGGAAGGCGCGGTCCAGGCCCGGCGGCTGGCCGGGCCGCACGGCGCCA
>NZ_AQOI01000482.1:0-2468 GCF_000364665.1 Xanthomonas sp. SHU 199 | reverse complement strand
ACGCCGGCGCCCGCGGCCAAGCCCGCCGCGGCGCCGCCGCCGGCCCCGAAACACGATGACGACGACGACAAGACGCCGCTGCCGCTGATCCCGGCGCCGGCCAAGGCCGAGCGCGACGGCGGCACCCTGACCATCGGCACCGGCGCCGTGCTGTCGGTGCCCCTCGACGACGCCGGCGCGCAGCGCGTGGCGCAGCAACTTTCGCAATTGCTGAGCAAGACCCGCGGCCTGTCGCTGGAGGTGCGTGCGGAGACCATCCCCGCCGACGGCAGCATCCGCCTGCAGCTCAATCCAAATACCGAGGTCGCGCAGGCCGAGGGCTACACGCTGGACGTGGACCCGCGCACCATGCTGATCCAGGCGCGCGAGGAGCGCGGCCTGTTCTACGGCGCGATCAGCGCCTGGCAGTTGATGACCCCGGACGCCGGCAAGGGCGAGGTGGACGTGCCGCAGGTGCATATCCGCGACTGGCCGCGCTTCGGCTGGCGCGGCGTGCTGCTCGACGTGGCGCGGCACTTCCACAGCTCCGACACGGTCAAGCGCCTGCTCGACGCGATGGCCCAGCACAAGCTCAACGTGCTGCACCTGCACCTGACCGACGACCAGGGCTGGCGCATCGAGATCAAGCGCTATCCCAAGCTCACCGAGATCGGCGCCTGGCGCACCCCGCCGGGCGCGGGCACCCACGGCCTGCCCGATCGCTACGGCGGCTTCTACACCCAGGACCAGATCCGCGACCTGGTGGCCTACGCCGCCGAACGCCACATCACCATCGTGCCGGAACTGGACATGCCCGGGCACGCGCAGGCGGCGGTGGCGGCGTACCCGGAACTGGTCGGGGTGACCCGGCAACGGCCCAAGGTGTCGGTGGACTGGGGCGTCAATCCGTACCTGTTCAACACCAACGACAAGAGCATGACCTTCATCCGCGGCGTGCTGGATGAAGTGCTGCAGCTGTTCCCTTCGCCGTACATCCACATCGGCGGCGACGAAGCAGTCAAGGATCAGTGGGAACGCTCGCCGGCGGTGCGCGCGCAGATGCGCAAGCTCGGCATCAAGGACGCGCACGCGTTGCAGGGCTGGTTCAACCAGCAACTGGCCGACTACCTCACCCAGCACCAGCGGCGCCTGATCGGCTGGGACGAGATCCTGGAAGGCGGGCTGCCGGCCAGTGCGTCGGTGATGTCCTGGCGCGGCGTGGACGGCGCGGTCGCCGCCGCCAAGCAAGGCCACGACGTGGTGCTGGCACCGGCCGGCTGGATGTACCTGGACAATCTGCAGAGCGCACGCAACGACGAGCCCAACGGCCGCCTGGCCACGCTGCCGCTGCAGAAGGTCTATGGCTTCGACCCGGTGCCGGCGGCGCTCAGCCCCGAGGAGAGCAAGCACGTGCTCGGCGTGCAAGCGGCGCTGTGGAGCGAGTACATCCCCTCCACCTGGCATATCGACCATGCGCTGTTCCCGCGACTGAGCGCGGTGGCCGAGGCGGGTTGGTCGCCGATGGCCGCACGCGACTGGAACGGCTTCCTGCAGCGCATGCCGGCGCAGCTGGACCGCTACCGCCTGCAGGGCATCGCCTACGGCGACGGCGCCTTCGCCCCGGACATCGCCGTGCAGGGCGGCGACAACGCCGCGCTGGACAGCGGGAAGGCCACGGTGGTGCTGGGCAACCAGGCCAAGTTCGGCAACTTCCGCTACACCACCGACGGCAGCGAGCCCAAGGCCGATTCGCCGCGCTACACCGCGCCGTTCGCGGTGACCCTGCCGGTCACCGTGCGCGCGGCCACCTTCGCCGACGACGGCCGCCTGCTGGCCGCGCCGCGCAGCCGCATCCTCGACCGCGCCAACCTGCTCAGCCGCGATACCCAGGGCCTGGCTTCGTGCGAAGGCGGCGAGCTGGGCCTGCGCGTGCCGCTGCTGCCGGACCTGGCCGACCAGGACACGCCGGTGTTCAACATCGACCTGTTCACCAGTTGCTGGCGCTACGCCGACGCGCGACTGGACGGCATCGACCGCATCCGCATCGACGCCGCGCGCCTGGCGCGCAACTACGGGCTGGCGCACGACCAGGCCAAGGTCAAGCGCTACCCGGCGCACAGCCCGCGCGGCGAGTTCGAAGTGCGGCTGGGCGACTGCAAGGGCAAGCTGCTGGCGCGGCTGCCGCTGCCGGCCGGCAAGACCCTGGGCGACCAGTTCGCGCTGGAAGCGCGTCTGCCCAAGCAGACCGGCGTGCACGACCTGTGCCTGCGCTCCACCGCGCCCATCGCCGGCCCGTACTACGCCATCGGCGCCGTCCATCTGATCGACACCGCGGCGCAGGCGCCCCCCGCCGCCGCGCACTGACCACGGAGACCCTCGCATGACCCAGCCGCCCCGCCGCCCCCGTTCCGCGTCGCGCACGCGCCTTCCTGCCCGCCTCGGGCTGCTGCTGGCGCTGGCCTTGCCGGCGCTGGGCCAGGCGGCGGCGC
>NZ_AQOI01000481.1:0-9059 GCF_000364665.1 Xanthomonas sp. SHU 199 | reverse complement strand
GCGGCTGGCGCCGGGCGATGCCAACGCCAAGGCGCACCCGAAGGCCGCGCAATGGCTGCCGGCGCAGGTGCCGGGCACGGTGCAGACCGACCTGATCGCCGCCGGGGTGGTGCCCGATCCGTTCTATCGCGACAACGAAGCGCAGATCCAGTGGGCCGGGCTCAGCGACTGGCAGTACCAGACCCATTTCCAGGTCGATGCGGCCCTGCTGGCGCGCCCGCACCTGGAACTGGTGTTCGACGGGCTGGACACCTTCGCCGAGGTCTACCTCAACGGCAAGAAACTGCTCGCCGCCGACAACATGTTCCGGCAGTGGCGGGTCGACGCCAAACCGCTGCTCAAGCGCGGCGACAACGTGCTGGAAGTGCGCATCGCCTCGCCGATCAAGAAGATCCAGCCGTGGCTGGCCAAGCAGCCGTACGCGCTGCCCGGCGCCTACGATTCGGCGTTCGGCGACGAACCGGTGGCGCGGCACAGCTCCACCTACGTGCGCAAGGCGCCGTACAACTTCGGCTGGGATTGGGGCCCGCGCATCGTCACCGCCGGCATCTGGCAGGGCGTGCGCCTGGAGGCCTGGGACGACCTGCGCGTGGACGGCCTGCGCATCGCCCAGCAGCGCGTCGACGCCGACGCGGCGCAGTTGCTGGCGCAGCTGCAGGTGCAAGCCGGCCGCAGCGGCGAGGTGCAACTGGACCTGGACGTGCTCGGCCCCGACGGCCAGCGCGTGGGCCAGTTCAGCCAGCGCGCGGTCGTCGATCCAGGTGCCAACACCCTGACCGTGCCGGTGCGCATCGCCAAGCCGCAGCGCTGGTTCCCGGCCGGCTATGGCCGCCAGGACCTGTACACGTTCAAGGCGCAGCTGCGCGATGCTGCGGGCGAGCGCTTCGAGGCGCAGCGCGTCACCGGCCTGCGCAGCGTCGAGTTGCGCCGTGAGAAGGACCAGTGGGGCAAGAGCTTCGCCCTGGTGGTCAACGGCATCCCGGTGTTCGCCAAGGGCGCCAACCTGATTCCGTTCGACAGCTTCCCCACCCGCGTCGACGCCGCGCGCATGCGCGGCTTCCTGCAGTCCGCGCGCGACGCCAACATGAACATGCTGCGCATGTGGGGCGGCGGCCATTACCAGCCTGATAGCTTCTACGAGGATGCCGACCGCCTGGGCATCATGATCTGGCAGGACTTCATGTTCGGCGGCGCGATCCCGCCCTACGACGTCGCGTTCCGCGAGAACACCCGCGCCGAGGCCGAGGAGCAGGTGCGGCGTCTGGGCGACCACCCCAGCATCGTCATCTGGTGCGGCAACAACGAAGTGCAGACCGGCTGGGAGAACTGGGGCGACCGCATCAAGTTCAAGCAGTCGATCGACCCGGAAGAGCGCGAGCGCATCGTCCGCGGCATGACCACGCTGTTCGGCACGGTGCTGCGCGAGGCGGTACAGAAGTACGACAGCGACACACCGTACTGGGCGACCTCGCCGGGCACCGATTTCGACGGCGCCGCCGACCAGCCCGACGACGGCGACATGCACTACTGGAAGGTCTGGGGCGGCCCGGCGCTGCCGGTCACCGAATACCTCAACGTGACCCCGCGCTTCATGTCCGAATACGGCCTGCAGTCGTTCCCCGAGATGCGCACCATCCGCGCCTTCGCCGAACCCGGCGACCTGCAGCCGGAATCGCCGGTGATGCGCGCGCACCAGAAGTTCGACAAGGGCAACGGCAACCAGCGCCTGCTGCTGTACATCCGCCGCGCCTTCGGCGAACCCAAGGACTTCGCCAGCTTCGTCTACCTGAGCCAGATCATGCAGGCCGAGGGCATCACCCTGGCCGCCGAACACCTGCGCGCCTCGCGGCCGCAATCGATGGGGTCGCTGTACTGGCAGCTCAACGACGTGTGGCCCGGCGCCTCGTGGTCGAGCCTGGACTACTTCGGCCGCTGGAAGGCGCTGCAGTACCACGCGCGCCGCTTCTACGCGCCGGAACTGATCGCCGCACTGCGCGACGACAAGGGCCAGACCACCGTGTCGCTGGTCTCCGACCGCACCACGCCGCTGGCCGCGCGCTGGCGCATGCGGGTGATGGACCTGTCCGGCAAGGTGCTGAGCAAGACCGAGAAGCCGGTGACGCTGGCGCCGCTGTCCAGCGTGCGCGTAGGCAGCTTCAGCGATGCGCAGTTGCTGCGCCGCGCCGATCCGCGCCGCAGCGTGGCGGTGTTCGAGCTGCTCGACGGCGAGCGCGTGCTGTCGCGCACCCTGGTGTACTTCGACGCGGCCAAGCGCCTGCAGTGGCCGCAGGCCGACATCCGCAGCGAGCTGCGCGCCGATGGCGACGGCTACGCGCTGACCCTGAGCAGCGCCACGCTTGCGGCGCAGGTGTGGCTGAGCTTCGGCGACCTCGACGTGACCCTGTCCGACAACGCCTTCGACCTGCTGCCGGGCGAGCCGCTGACCGTGCGCGTGCACAGCAGCGCCACCCTGGAGCAGGTGCGCGCGGCGCTGCAGGTGCGCGACCTGGGCGGGACCCTGGCTGGCGCGCCGGCCGAGCCGGCGGAGGCGAAGTGATGGGCCGAGAGATGCTCCGTAGATCGGCCGGCGCGCGGTCGCGGCTGAAGCCGCTCCTACAGCCGCTGGCACAGGCGCTGTGCGCACTCGGCCTGCTCGCCGCCCCGCTCGCCCATGCCGACGAGGCCGAGGACCGCGCCGCCGCGCTGGTGGCGAAGATGACCCGCGCCGAGAAGATCGCGCAGGCGATGAACGCTGCGCCGGCGATCCCGCGCCTGGGGGTGCCGGCCTACGAGTGGTGGAGCGAAGGCCTGCACGGCATCGCCCGCAACGGCGAGGCCACGGTATTCCCGCAGGCGATCGGCCTGGCCGCGACCTGGAACGCCGAACTGCTGCACGACGTCGGCACCGTCACCTCCACCGAGGCGCGGGCCAAGTTCAACCTCGCCGGCGGACCCGGCAAGGACCATCCGCGCTACGCCGGGCTGACCATCTGGTCGCCCAACATCAACATCTTCCGCGACCCGCGCTGGGGCCGCGGCATGGAGACCTACGGCGAGGATCCCTATCTCACCGGACAGCTCGCGGTCGGCTTCATCCACGGCCTACAGGGCGACGATCCGGCGCACCCGCGCACCATCGCCACACCCAAGCACCTGGCCGTGCACAGCGGGCCGGAACCGGGCCGCCACGGTTTCGACGTGGACGTGTCGCCGCACGATTTCGAGGCGACCTACTCGCCGGCGTTCCGCGCCGCCATCGTCGACGGCCAGGCCGGCTCGGTGATGTGCGCGTACAACTCCCTGCACGGCACGCCCGCCTGCGCCGCCGACTGGCTGCTCGACGGCCGCGTGCGCGACGACTGGGGCTTCAAGGGGTTCGTCGTGTCCGATTGCGATGCGATCGACGACATGACCCAGTTCCACTACTACCGCCCCGACAACGCCGGCTCGTCCGCGGCCGCACTCAAGGCCGGGCACGATCTGAACTGCGGCACCGCCTACCGCGACCTCGGCATCGCCTTCGACCGCGGCGAAGCCGACGAAGCCCTGCTCGACCGCTCGCTGGTGCGCCTGTTCGCCGCGCGCTACCGGCTCGGCGAACTGCAGCCGCGGCGCAACGATCCGTATGCGCGGCTGGGCGCCAGGGATATCGACAGCGCCGCGCACCGCGCGCTGGCGCTGCAGGCCGCGCAGCAATCGCTGGTGCTGCTGAAGAACGCCGACGCCACCCTGCCGCTGCGCCCGGGCCTGCGCCTGGCCGTGCTCGGCCCCAACGCCGACGCGCTGGCCGCGCTGGAAGCCAATTACCAGGGCACCTCGGTGCAGCCGGTGACGCCGCTGCAGGGCCTGCGCACGCGCTTCGGAGTCGCCCAGGTCACCTATGCGCAGGGCGCGCCGCTGGCCGCCGGCGTGCCCGGCATGATCCCCGAGACCGCCCTGCGCAGCGACGGCAAGCCCGGGCTGCGCGGCGAGTATTTCGACAACCTGGACCTGGCCGGCACACCGCGCGTGCAGCGCCAGGACCGCGTGGTCGGCTTCAACTGGGACCACGTGGCCCCGGCCAAGGGCGTGGACAAGGATCGCTACTCGGTGCGCTGGAGCGGCGAACTGCTGCCGCCCGGCCCGGGCGACTACACCCTGGCGGTACGCGTGGCGCGCTGCTTCGATTGCGCCGGCCACGACCCGGTGCGCCTGTACATCGACGATCAACTGGTGATCGCCGGCAACGCCGAGGACAAGCACGTGCCGGCCGGCATGCACAATGCCGACGGCCGCAACGTCGAGACCGTGCTGCATTTCGACGACGCGACGCCGCGGCGCATCCGCCTGGAGCTGGAACACCGTGGCCAGGACCAGGGCCTGCGCCTGGAGTGGCTGGCGCCGCCGGCGCTGCAGTTGGCCGAAGCCGAACGCGCGGTGGCGCAGGCCGACGCAGTAGTGGCCTTCGTCGGCCTGTCGCCGGACGTGGAAGGCGAGGAACTGCGCATCGACGTGCCCGGCTTCGACGGCGGCGACCGCAACGACCTGGCGCTGCCGGCCGCGCAGCAGGCGTTGCTGGAACGGGCCAAGGCCAGCGGCAAACCGCTGGTGGTGGTGCTGATGAGCGGCAGCGCGGTGGCGTTGAACTGGGCCAAGCAGCACGCCGACGCGATCATCGCCGCCTGGTATCCGGGCCAGTCCGGCGGCACCGCGATCGCCCAGGCGCTGGCCGGCGACATCAACCCCGGCGGGCGCCTGCCGGTGACCTTCTACCGCTCGACCAAGGACCTGCCGCCCTACGTCAGCTACGACATGAAGGGCCGCACCTACCGCTACTTCAAGGGCGAGCCGCTGTTCCCGTTCGGCTACGGGCTGAGCTACACCCAGTTCGCCTACGACGCGCCGCAGCTGTCGACCGCGACGCTGCAGGCCGGCCAGCCGCTGCAGGTGAGCACCACCGTGCGCAACACCGGCGCGCGCGCCGGCGACGAGGTGGTGCAGGTCTACCTGCAGTACCCTCAGCGCGCGCAGTCGCCGCTGCGCAGCCTGGTCGGCTTCCAGCGCGTGCACCTGCAGCCGGGCGAGGCGCGCACGCTGCGCTTCGCGCTGGACCCGCGCCAACTCAGCGACGTCGACCGCAGCGGCCAGCGCGCGGTCGAGGCCGGCGACTACCGGCTGTTCGTCGGTGGCGGCCAGCCCGGTACCGGCGCGCCCGGCGAGGACGCGGCGTTCTCGATCAGCGGGCGCATGGCCCTGCCGAAGTGAGCGACGGGGCCGCCCACGGCCCCCGTCTACGAAATGCGCCAACGCATGCGGCGGTGCAGCGTAACGGCGCTGCGCGCTGCCGCCGCCGGGCGCCATCCCTGCACGTTCCAGCGTCCTGCTAATTTATTTTTCACGACCTATTGACAGTCTTCCGGGACAGAGGTATCGATAACACGTCGGTGCCACGCATCGACGATGCCAGACGCGCCGAACGCCGCAGCACTTGCGGCGTTTTCCAGGGCAGTTCCAGGGGTGATGTGCCATGTCATGCAGTCGTCGCAGCCAGGATCGATGCCTCGCCGGAGTTCCGGCGCCCTGCCTGTCGTCCGCGTTCCGCGCGGGCACGCATGGGGGCCGCTGCGCATGACCCGTCGCTACAAGCTGAGCGCGCTGCGTTCGCGCTCCAAGTGCATCGCCGGCTACTCGCCGCCACGCCACTGATCGCCATCTAACGGTCCGCCCAGCCGGCAGACGCCTCGCGTCGGTCGCCGTTCGCTCTGTCCTGTTCGCACGCCCTCCGGCGTGCGGTTCGAGCGCGCGCGCCTTCCGTCCACCGTGTCTGCCTTCCAGGAACGCAGCGGCGCGTCGCCTTCGGCGCGTGCCCGCACCGATCACGATCAGCGAGGTGTCACGTGGCAACCCATCCCCATTGCAAGCGCAAGGCGCTGTGCGCCGCCATCCTGGCCATCACCGGCCTTGCCGCCACCGCACCGGCGCTGGCCGGCACCGTGCAGGGCGAACTCAAGGAGCGCAGCAGCGGCAAGCCTGCCGCCCGTGCGAAGGTGGCCATCGCCGGCACCGCGCTCAGCGCCGTCACCGACGCCCAGGGCCGCTTCGTCATCGCCGACGTGCCGGCCGGGCAGTACGCACTGCAACTGGACTACCCCGGTTTCAGCGCGCCCGAAACCACCGTGCAGGTCGCCGACAGCGGCGCCGCCACGGTGTCGATCGCGCTGGACGAGGCCAAGCAGTTGCAGACCATCAGCGTGGCGGCCAACCGCTACGACGCCAGCACGCTGAAGATGAACTCCTCGAACACGGTGGACGTGCTGTCGGCCAACGATCTCGAGCACACCGCCGTGCACAACGTCGCCGAGGCGCTGGGCCTGATCGCCGGCATCAACATCACCTACAGCGGCTCGGGCTACTTCGGCGGCGTCGACGGCGCCGCGCGCGGCGAAGGCATGTTCGCCTCGGTGCGCGGCCTGCCCTCCGAGTACAACGTCAACCTGATCGACGGCGTCACCGTCGCCCAGGGCATGCCGTACAGCCGCAGCGTGCAGTTGAGCCTGCTGCCGCCTTCCGGCCTGCAGACCATCGTCGCCAACAAGACCTCCACCGCCGACATGGACGGCGACGCGATCGGCGGCACCCTGGATTTCCGCACGCCCACCGCCTACGACTACAAGGACGCCACCAGCGGCAGCGTCACCGTCAGCGGCCGCGTCGAGAGCCGGGCGCGCGACTACGGCGGCGACGGCCTCGGCGGCGGCCTGGCCGGCGAGTTCCAGCACAAGTTCGGCGACGAGCAGCAATTCGGTTTCTACGCCAGCGCCTATTACGACTACCGCACCTCGACCAACAGCGAGGTGGCCGCGGCCACCAGCGCGCTCAACGACGGCTCCTGGAAGTTCCTGCATGCCAATGCCGACGGCAGCAACGCCGCCGGCTACGCGCCGCAGGACAACCTGACCAGCACCGGCATGAACGTCGGCGTGGTCGCCGGCTGGGAGCGCCGCTACGGCGGCAATGCCGCCTTCGACTGGAACGTGGACGACACCCTGTCGGTGTACGCACGCGCCACCTACGCCTACGCCAAGACCGACCAGGGCACCACCTTCGTGCAGTTGCTGCCGCAGGACGTCAGCTTCGTGCCGACCGCCACGCCCGGCGTGTATTCGCCCAACATCAACCGCATCGCCGCGCGCTTCTGGTACGAGACCAACCCGGAAATCGCAGACCTGGCCACCTTCCAGGTGGGCGCGCGCAAGACCGTCGGCAACTGGACGCTGTCGCCGAACCTGTTCTACAGCTTCGGCGACAACGACCGCCCCGACCACATCGAGATCGACGGGCGCGAGGACAAGTTCAGCCAGACCAACTTCGCCTACTCCGGCAGCAGCCTGATGCGCTACGGCAGCGGCGCCTTCCCCTATCCGCAGCTGACCCCGGCGCTGCTGGCGCAGGTCAACAACATCCCCTCGCTGTACGCCAGCAGCTACGGCGAATCGACCAAGATCTACTCCGGACAGAAGAAGGGCGGCGCCAAGTTCGACGCGCGCTACGACTTCGCCGACGGTGCGCTGACCGCGCTGCAGTTCGGCGTGAAGTACAGCAAGAGCAGCCGCCACTACAGCAATCGCGACTGGTGGACCGGCCCGGTGCCCGACACCAGCACGCTCGGCGACCTGGGCATCTTCAACGGCGGCTACGCGGCGATCTTCCCCGGCAAGTACCACTGGGCCACGCCGCGGGTCAGCGAGGGCGCGGTGGCGCAGGTCATCGCCAACCACCTCACCGACGACGACCTGGACACCTGCGGCAGCGCGTTCTACGTCAACAACTGGAACTGCAACACCATGCGCGGCACCGAGGCGGTCAGCGCCGCGTACGCGATGGCGACCTTCTCCTTCGGCAGTCTGGAGGTGGTGCCCGGCGTGCGCTTCGAGCACACCAGCATCCACAACACCTTCTGGACCACGCCCACCGACAGCGACGGCAACCAGCAGGTCGGCTATTTCGCCGCCAACAGCACCCACTACGACCAGCCGCTGCCGAGCGTGTTCCTGACCTGGCGCCCGGACAGCGCCACTACCTACCGCGCGGCGCTGTGGACCAGCTATACGCGGCCGGCGTTCGTGCAGTTGGGCGGCGGCAGCCAGATCAACATTTCCAACGGCATCACCACCATCAGCCAGGGCAACCCGGACCTGAAGGCGATCACCTCGACCAACCTGGACCTGTCCGGCGAGTGGGCGACCGACCATGGCGGGTTCTTCTCGTTGGCCGGTTTCTACAAGCGCCTGCACCACTACATCTACGATGCGGGTTCCGGCCAGGCCAATTCGGGCACCAGCGGCAGCGGCACGGTGTTCTACCAGATGCCGACCAACGGCGGCGACGGCCGCGTCTACGGCGTGGAGGTCAGCGCGCGGCAGCGCTTCCAGGATCTGCCGGCGCCGTTCGACGGGCTGGGCGTCAGCGCCAATGCCACGCGCCAGCATGCGCATGCGGATCTGGGCATGGTCGGCTTCGAGGACGAGCAGATGCAGTCGGCACCGAATGCGATGGCCAATCTGGAGCTGTTCTACGAGCGCTCGAAGTTCTCGGTGAACCTGAGCTATCACTTCAGCAGTTCGTATCTGCTGAACTACGATTTCCTGCACCAGAACGCGCCGTGGGACGATCTATGGGCGCGGCCGACGCGGCGGGTGGATCTGCACGCGGGCTATCGGTTCGACAACGGTGTGAATGTGGATCTGTCGATCTCCAATCTCACCAAGGAATACAGTTACTGGGGCCATGTGGGCCGGCACAATCTTGCGGTGTCGGACATCGTGGATGCCGGCATGATGACGTTGTTGACCGTCAAGTACGCGTTCTAGGCCGCGGCGGCGTGCGCACTGGGATGCCATGGCGGAGCGGTGCCAGGGTCTCTGCGGGAGCTTCTTCAATCCCGACGGGCCTTATCGACTTCGCCTCGGCCACGCTTTTTGTGGGAGGGACTTCAGTCCCGACTGGCTTTACCGGTGTCGCCTGGGTTAGCCATCAAAAGCAACAGCTTTCGCCTGGCGGCGAGTCACTTTTCTTTGCTT
>NZ_AQOI01000480.1:0-4186 GCF_000364665.1 Xanthomonas sp. SHU 199 | reverse complement strand
GGGGGCGGCGATCGCCGCGGTGGCAGCGGTGGCGTTGACGTTGATCTGCGCAGGCACCGCAGCGGACACGCGCGGCATCGCAGCGCCTGCCTGCGTCGCCGGCACCGTGGCGACGGCCGCCGGTGCTACAACGACCGGCGCCGGCGCGGCCGGCAGCACCGGCAACTGCACCGCCCCGGCCCACAGCAGGCCCAGCACGCTCTGCGCGGCGACCAGCCACCACAACCGGCAACGCGTCGCCGCCGGCAGGGTCGGCAGCCAGCGGCACAGCGCCCAGATCAGCGCGACCAGCACCAGCGTCTGCACACTGGTCGCCAGCAGCCGCGACAGCAGGCTCTCGAACACGTCCGTCCCCACCAGGCTGTGCATGGCTCAGTCCTCTCGCCGTTGCGATTGCAGTTTGGCCACCAGGGCCTCGAGTTCGGCCAGTTCCGTGTCGCTGACCTCGGCGCGCTGCGACATCCACGCCACGAACGGCGAGACCGAGCCCTGCAGGGTCTTCTCGACGAAGCTGCCGACCGCGCTGCGCACCACGTCGTCCTGGCCGCTGGTGGCGGCATAGCGGTACACGCCCTGCACCTGGCGGCGACGCAGATAGGCCTTGGCGCGCAGGCGCTCCATCATGGTCAGCACGGTCGAGCGCGCCAGCCCGCGCGCCTCGCCGAACCCGGCGGCGACCTCCCCGACACTGGCATCGCCGTGTTCGGCGATGTACTGCAGCAGGGCCAGTTCCTGGTCCCCGATCGATTTGCGGCGCATCCGCCCACTCCGATGACTACACGTGTCGGCAAAGCTACCCATGGCGACAACTGTCGTCAATAGGTCGCAGGTCATGGGCGGCAGGCGTCTGCAAGCCTGGCGATGGCGCCCCTCCGCGAAGCCAGTCGCACCCGGCGCCTGCCGGTGGAGCCGCGTCGGTCCTGAGCATTCGGCCCCATGTCTCGCGCACGCGTGCAGCAGCATGAGGTCGGCCCCCGCCACCGTGCATGCACTCGCCGTAGACGTCGGCGCTGATCCATTCTCGTTCGCGCAGCGGCACCAGCGCCCTATACCCAGGTATCGCATCGCATACGCGCAGCAGGCAGCGCTGTACCAATGCGCAATGGTGCAAGCGCACATGCGATGCAAGAATTTCCTGCATCGCTTCACGCCGCTGTATTCACCGCGGGAAGCGCGCTGCCGCAGCTGCGCCGTTCGCCTCCATCGATCCGGAGCGGGCCGCCGCACCTGCCGCGCGCCATCTTCCCGGTTCCGCGCCGCAGCGCCGGCGCACTGTCATCGCAAACGCACAGCCAGCCGGACGCCGCCGCGAACAGGCGGTCCTGCGCTGGGTGCGCGCGTGCGCCACCGCTTCCCCACTCCACGCCGGATCCGACCATGCACGCGACCTCCTCCCGTCTCCGCGCCACGGCCTTGCCGATCTCTGCACCGCATCGCCGCATGCGCGCGTGCACGCCGTCGTTGTTGTCCGCGACGCTGACCGCCTGCCTCGCAGCATCCCCGGCGCACGCTGCGGACGCGGCCGCCGGCACCGATGCGGACACCACACCGACCACGCTGTCCGCGCTGGACGTGGTGGCCTCGCCGCATGCGGCCGCAGTGGCGCCCACCCAGGTGGTGGGCCCGAACCGCTACGTCATCAATGCCGGCGACATGGACGCCGACCTCGCCGGCAGCAACGGCCTGGCGCGGCTGAAGACCGTGCCCGGCGCCAGCTATACCGCCACCGATGGCCTGGGCCTGGACGTCTCCGCCACCAGCCTGTTCGTGCGCGGCTTCCGCATGAACGAAATGGGCGTCACCTTCGAAGGCGTGCCGTTGAACGACAGCGGCTTCCTGTCGCTGACCGGCACCAGCGTGGTCAACGTCGGCGTGCCGGACGCCATCGGCACCATCACGGTCAGCCCCGGCGCGGCACCGGTGAGCGTGTTCTCCAGCAGCGCCAACGGCGGCGCGCTGGAGTACCGCCTGGGCGAGCCGAAGGAGGCGCCCGGCCTGCGCATCAAGCAAGGCGTGGGCAGTGACGCGACCCGGGTCACCACGGTCTCCGCGCAGAGCGGGCAACTCGGCGACAACGGCCCGAAAGTGCAGGTCGACCTGCAGCGGCTGGGCGCGGACAAGTACCAGGGCGGCGGCACCCAGCGCTTCCTGCGCGGCGACCTGAAGGCGACGCAGGACGTGGCCTGGGGCACGTTCACCGTGTTCCTGTCCGCCAGCCACGCGGCGATGTGGGGCTACAACAACCTGTCCTTCGACATGCTCGGCAAGCTGGGCTGGCGCGCCGACAGTCTCTATCCCGACTACGCCAGGGCCTACGCCATCGCCCTGCCGCAGAACGCCGCCGCCTCCTGCGGCGCCTACCGCTGCGGCGCGCTGGCCGGGCTGCTGCCGTACGACACCGGCCAGGTCACCGACGACCGCATCGCCTCGCTCGCGCACGACTTCCATATCTCCGACGCGCTCAGCGGCCACGTACAGCTCTACAGCGCGCGCAGCCGCACCCACGCCACGCTGAGCGATCCGACCACGCCCTCACCCAACGGCGCGCCGTTCTCCGAGCAGGTGCAGGCGCCGCACCTGCAGCGCACCGGCGGCCTGCTCAGCCTGACCTATGTGCATGGCCGGCACACGCTCAGCGCCGGCCTCTGGCAGGAGCACGGCAGCGCCGACGCGGCGACGTCCTGGTACACCGAGCCGCTGCTGGGGCAAGGCCAGCCGCTGCGCACCACCGGGCCGTGGGACGTATACGGGCCGGCATTCAAGACCGACAACGTCTCGCAGTGGACCACCCGCGCGCGCCAGGCCTACCTGCACGACGACATCGCGCTGAGCGACACGCTGGTGCTGGGCGTGGGCGCCAAGGCGGTGGATTTTCGCACCAGCGGCGGCGGTGTCGGCGATGCGCCGGACCGGCCGGCGGCCGGCACGCTGCGCGCGAAGAGCGCGTTCCTGCCGCATCTGTCGCTGTTCTGGAGCCCGACCGCGCAGACCGATGGCTTCATCGACCTGGGCAGCGCGATGAACGGCTTCCGCGTCGCCCAGCGCGGCAACATCGGCTACACCGCCTCGGCCTGGACCGTGCCCGACCAGGCCAGCTTCGACCGTCTCGCCCGCCACCTGCAGCCGGAACAGGACTGGAACCTCACCCTCGGCGGCACCCATCGCTTCGACCGCGCCACCGTCACCGCGGACGTGTTCTACGGCGACATCCGCCATCGCCTGCTGTCGGCCGCGGTCGGCACCCAGTTCGCGCAGGTCAACACCGTGCAGGTGATGCCGAAGATGCACACCTTCGGCGCCGACCTGGGCGTGACCGTCGACCTCACCCCGCACCTGCAGTTCTACCAAGGCGTGGCGCTGGCGCGCTCGGTCTACGACCGCGACGTCGTCGTCGACGGCAACGTCTATCCGATCCAGGGCAAGGCGCAGCCGGGCTATCCGCAACTGTCGCTGGTCAGCGACCTGTCGGCGCATGTGCGCCACTGGCGCTTCGGCGCCACCAGCACCGAGTACCTGCATCAGCCCTTCACCTACGAGAACGACCTGCGCGTGCCGGCGTTCTGGCAGGTCAACACGTACACCGCGTACACGCTGGGGCCCGACAGCCCGCTACCCGGCCTGGAACTGCGCCTTGACGTCAGCAACCTGCTCGACCGCCACAACATCGGTACCGCCAACATCGCGGGCTCGGCCTTTGCCGGCGACTACCAGACGCTGCAGCGCAGCGCGCCGCGGCAGGTGTTGTTCAGTACCTCGCTGGCGTTCTGAGCATGCGGCGAGCATGCATGGGGCAGACACGGCGTTCACAGCGATGCCACGCCGGCGCGACTAGAAGTTTCCGAACCGGTCCGCCGACGCATGCCGTGTCCGTCGGACCTCGCCGCCGCGCTCTGCGGCGTGCGCCCCACGACCGCAGCGGCTTCTGGACAGCAGGACTTCGGCATGAGCGACGACACCCGCAATACCGGTTCGCCCGATCGCGACCGCATCAACCTCCACGAAGACGACGAAGTGCGCGACTGGACGCAGGCACTGCGCGTCTCCGCCGACGAGTTGCGCGCCGCGGTGCAGGCCGTGGGCAGCAGCGCCGCGGCGGTCCGCGCGCACCTGCGCACGTGACGCGGGCCGGGCCCGCGCCATGAGCCTCGCCGACTACCGCCGCAAGCGCCGCTTCGACAAGACCCGC
>NZ_AQOI01000479.1:0-15486 GCF_000364665.1 Xanthomonas sp. SHU 199 | reverse complement strand
AAAAGCCGGTGCCGGCGGGGCAGCGGCCGATCTTCGTCGTGCAGCTGCACCACGCCAGCCGCCGCCATTACGATTTCCGCCTGCAGGTCGGCGATGCGCTGAAGAGCTGGGCGGTGCCGAAGGGGCCGAGCTACGACCCCAAGGTCAAGCGCATGGCGGTGGAAGTGGAAGACCATCCACTGGACTACGCCACGTTCGAGGGCGAGATCCCGCAGGGCGAATACGGCGGCGGCCACGTCGCCCAGTTCGATCACGGCGTGTGGAGCAGCGCGGACGATCCGCAGGCGCAACTGGCCAAGGGCCATCTGCGCTTCGAACTGTTCGGCGACAAGCTCAAGGGCGGCTGGCACCTGGTGCGCTCGGGCAAGCCGGCGCGGCAACCGCAGTGGCTGCTGTTCAAGGAGGACGACGCCTTCGCCGGCGATCTGGAGGCGGATGACCTGCTGGCCGATGTCACCGCGGCGCCGGCGCAGGACGTCAAGCGTGCCGGCGCCGGCAAACCGGACAAGCGCAAGGTCACGGTGGTGGCGCCAGTGCGCAAAGGCCGCCGGACGAACTGGGCCAAGTTGGCCGAGGCGCTGCCCGGCGCGGTGTCGGCGGCGGCGCCGGACGGGCCGTTCGCGCCGCAGCTGGCCCGGCTTGGCGACGCGCCGCCACAGGGCGCGCAGTGGATCCACGAGATCAAGTGGGACGGCTACCGGATCCTGGCCACCGTCGCCGACGGCGTGGTGCGGCTGTGGTCGCGCAACGCGATCGAATGGACCGACAAGATTCCCGAGATCCGCGATGCCATCGCCGCGCTGGGCCTGCGTTCCGCGGCGCTGGATGGCGAACTGATCGCCGGCAAGGGGACCAAGGAGGACTTCAACCTGCTGCAGGCTGTGCTGTCCGGCGAGCGCCAGGGCAAGCTCGCGCTGGCCCTGTTCGACCTGTTGCACCTGGACGGCATCGACATCGCCGCCGCACCGCTGTCCGAACGCAAGGCGCTGCTGCAGCGGCTGCTGCAGGGCGCCGATGCGCACCTGGCCTTCAGCTCGCACATCGACGGCGACGGCGACGCCGCGTTCCAGCTCGCTGGCACGCAGCACTTCGAAGGCATCGTCTCCAAGCGCGCCGACCGCGGCTACCACGGCGGCCGCAGCGACGACTGGCGCAAGACCAAGCAGCTGCGCTCGGACGAATTCGCGGTGGTCGGCTATACCGCGCCCAAGGGCAGCCGCAGCGGTTTCGGCGCGTTGCTGCTGGCGCGGCCGGATCCCGAGCATGGCTGGCTGTACGTCGGGCGGGTCGGCTCCGGCTTCTCCGACGCGCTGCTGCGCGAGCTGACCGCACTGATCGGCAAGGCCGGCAGCACCACGCCCAGCGTGCACGTGCCCACTACCGAGACCGACCTGCGCAGCGCGCGCTGGTTCGCGCCGCGCTTCGTGGTGGAGGTGTTCTACCGCGGCATCGGCGGGCAGCAGTTGCTGCGCCAGGCCTCGCTGAAGGCGGTGCGCCCGGACAAGGACATCGCCGACCTGGGCGATGCCGACGCACCGGCACCGCGCGCGGCGGCGGCGCGGGTGACGCCGGCGGCCAGGAAAGCCAAGGCAGACGCAACGGCCAAAACAACGAAGGCGACCAAGGTGGCGAAGGCGGCGAAGTCGAGCGAGAACAAGACCGGCGGTCCCCGGCGCAGCAAGCGCAATGTCGCGGCCACGGGCACCGCGCGCACGCCGCCGACCCTGTCCAGCCCGGGCCGCGTGGTCTTCCCCGACATCGGCGCGACCAAGCGCGAGGTCTGGGACTACTACAGCGCGGTGATGGATCACCTGCTGCCGGAGATCGCCGGTCGCCCGCTGTCGATCATCCGCTGCCCCGCCGGTGCCGAACGCGCGTGCTTCTTCCAGAAGCACCACACCGCCGGGCTGGAATTGGTGTCGTCGGTGCGGTTGAAGGAAGAAAGCGGAACCCAGGCCGAGTACCTGGTGGTCGAGGATGCGGCCGGGCTGCTCGAACTGGTGCAGTTCAACGCCCTGGAATTCCATCCCTGGGGCGCCAAGGCACAGCGCCCGGACGTGGCCGACCGCGTGGTGTTCGACCTGGATCCAGGCCCGGCCGTGCCTTTCGCCGAGGTCAAGCGCGCCGCCACCGACATCCGCAAGCTGCTCGCGCAACTGGAGCTGGAATCATTCCTGCGCGTGTCCGGCGGCAAGGGCCTGCACGTGGTGGTGCCGCTGGCGCCGGGCTGCGATTGGGACCTGACCAAGCGCTTCGCCCATGGCTTCGCCGACGCACTGGCGCAGTCGCAACCCGAGCGCTTCCTCGCCACCGCCAGCAAGCGCCTGCGCAACCAGCGCATCTTCGTCGACTATTTGCGCAACGGCCGCGGCGCCACCGCCGTGGCCTCGTACTCGCTGCGCGCCCGCGCCGGCGCCCCGGTGGCGATGCCGCTGGCCTGGAGCGACCTGTCCAGGCTGCACCGCGCCGACGCCTTCAAGCTGCGCGACGTCCCCGCCAAGCTGAAACGGCGACGCAAGGATCCGTGGGCCGGCATCGACGCGCTGAAGCAGAACCTGGCGCGCTGGGCCGAAACGGAGTGAGCAAAGCCCCTCTCCCCCCGCGAGAGGGGTTGGGGTGAGGGTCGGGGCGCGAAGCGACTCGCTGAGATTGAACACGAGCGACCGCACCCTCATCCGCCCCTGCGGGGCACCTTCTCCCTAGGGGAGAAGGGAAAAGCCGAGCCCCTCTCCCATCGGGAGAGGGGTTGGGGTGAGGGTCCGGCGCGTAGCGACTCGCTGAGATCGAACGCGAGCGACCCGTACCCTCATCCGCCCCTTCGGGGCACCTTCTCCCGAAGGGAGAAGGAGGAGCAAAGCCCCTCTCCCGTCGGGAGAGGGGTTGGGGTGAGGGTCCGACCGCCAGCCAACTCACCCGCCAACCCACGCACCCACTACCCCGTCGGCCCACCCATCACCGGCAGGATCGCGCCATTGATGTAGCTGGCGGTGATCGGCGAGGCCAGGAACACGTACGCCGGCGACAGCTCCTCCGGCTGCGCCGGGCGTCCCATCGGGTTCTGCTTGCCGAATTCGGCCACGTCCTCGGCGGGCTTGTCGGCAGGATTGAGCGGCGTCCACACCGGCCCCGGCGCGACCGCGTTGACGCGGATGCCGCGCGGCTGCAACTGGCTGGCCAGGGCCATGGTGAAGGCATGGATCGCGCCCTTGGTCGCCGAATAGTCCAACAGCGACTTGCTGCCGAACAGCCCGGTCTCCGAACCGCTGTTGACGATCGCCGAACCACGCTTGAGATGCGGCAGCGCCGCGCGCGCCATGTGGAAATAGCCGGCGATGTTGGTCTGCAAGGTCTCCTGCAGATGTTCCTCGCTCAGGTCCTCCAGCGCATCGCAATGCAACTGGAACGCGGCGTTGTTGACCAGCACGTCGAGCCCACCGAAGGCTTTGACGGTCTGCGCCACCGCGTCCTCGCAGAACGCCGGATCCTTCACGTCGCCGGCGATGGCGATGCAGCGGCGGCCTTCGTTCTCGACGTGCTGGCGGGTGACCTGCGCATCCTCGTGTTCGTCCAGGTAAAGCACCGCCACATCCGCGCCCTCGCGCGCGAACAGCACCGCCACCGCGCGCCCGATGCCCGAATCGGCACCGGTCACGATCGCGCTCATGCCGCGCAGCTTGCCGCTGCCCACGTACTCCGGCGCCTCGAAGCGCGGCTGCAGCGCCAGCTCGTGCTCGTTGCCCGGCTTGGCGAGGTGCTGCCTTGGCATGCGTTGCGGCTGCTTGCGCGGCCCGGCCTGGCCGGCGTCGTCCGGCTTGGCGCGCTTGGGCTTGGGCTTGGCGTCGCCGGCATCGACCGCGCGCTGCAGCGCGCGTTGCTGCTGCACGGTCTTGTCGCTGGACGACGCCGTGGCGCTGCTGCGCTTGGACGGGGCGGACTTGGTGGCGGCAGGACGCTTGCGGGAGGCCATCGGCAATACTCCGGATGCGGGAGGAGGACGCGGTCGCGCAGTCCTCCTCGAAGGGAAGGAACGGGCGTCGTTCAGGCGCGGTCGGCGAGACCGCTGACGCCGGCGTGCTGGGCGCAGTGCGCGCAGCAGAACATGCGCTCGCCGGCCTGCACGCCGTGGCCGACGATGCGGCACTCGCAGTGGCTGCAGCGCCGGGCGAAGGCGTGGATGGCGCACTCGAACGAATCGAAGGTACCGCTGCGCGCGCCCTGGGTCAGGGTGAAGGCCTGGTCGTCGTCGTTTCCGCAGACATCGCAGGTGGCCATGATCGGCTCCGGTTGCTGGGGGAATCCCGAGTCTGTCCCCGCCGGCGGCCACGACCGGTGAAACCGCCGGCGCGATCTCTTCATGCGGCGCAAACATGCGCCGCGACAGGCTCGCGCCATCGATCGAAGGAGACGCCCCATGATCCGCCACCCGCTTGCCCGCCTCGCCCCGTTCGCCGCCGTGCTGCTGCTCGGCGCCTGCAGCACCACCCAGGTGGCGCAGGTGCAGCCGATCGACGGCGTCATCTCCGGCCAGTGCCATATCGACAAGGTCCGCGGCGCGGTCGGCCTGGCCGCCTCGCGCATGACCGTCGAACGCGCCCGCGTCGACAGCGACAGCCTCAAGGTGCAGGTGGTCAAGAGCAGCGTCAGCGACAACGGCGCCACCTCCAGCGGCGTGGACAGCGCCAACCGCGGCGCCCGCGAGACCGGCGGCGACCGCCTGACCGTCGAGATCGGCCCGACCAACAACATCACCACCGTGTATTGCGGCTGATCCGCGTCGCCGGGCCCGCCCGCCGCGCCCGCGGCGGCGCGGTGCTCAGGCGCGCTTGTGCGCCGCGGGCGTGGCCTTGCGCTTGCTGCGGTGACCACTGCCCTGCGTGTCGGCCGCCGCACCCTTGCGCATGGCCCGCGCGGCCTTGCGCAAGGGCGGCGCCTTGGCCGAGGTACGGCCGGCGGCCTTGGCCGCCTTGCGTGCTGCGGTGCGTGCCCGCCCCAGGTACTTCAGCGTGATCAGATCCCACTGCCGTTCGCCGCGCACGCCCTCGCATAGTCCGTGCAGGCGGCCGCAGCGCCAGCCGTCGAACACGCACGGGTCGATATAGGCCTTGCGGCACACCGCCGGGGTGTTGCCGAGCGCCTCGGCCACCTCACGGATCACCGCGTTCTGCGCCTGCGCCAGCGCGCGCTCGCCGCCGGTGTCGGGCAGCGGCAGCGCGGCCAGCCGTTGCAGCGCGGCGCGGGTGCCGCCCCAAGTGCGGAAGTCCTTGGCGGTGAAGCTCTCGCCCATCGCCTCGCGCAGGTAGTCGTTGACCTCGCCGGAGTCCACCGGCTGCAGCTGGCCGTCGTCGTCGCGGTACTGGAACAGCGCCTGCCCGGGCAGTTGCTGGCAGCCACGGATCAGCTTGACCAGGTGCACGTCGTCGACCTCGATGTCGTGCTCCTGGCCGCCCTTGCCGCGGAACTGCAGCCGCGCACGGCCGCCCTTCACGAACGCCAGGTGGCGATTGCGCAGCGTGGTCAGGCCGTAGGAGCGGTTGCTGCGCGCGTATTCGGCGTTGCCCACGCGCACCAGGGTCTCGGCCATCAGCGCCACCACCATCGCCAGCACCTTGTCGCGCGGGTAGCCGGGCAGCGCCATGTCGCGGCGCAGGCGCCGGCGCAGCCGCGGCAAGGCCTGGCCGAAGGCGACGATGCGCTCGAACTTGCCATCGCCGCGCACCTGCGCCCAGTCGGCGTGGTAGCGGTACTGCTTGCGCCGGCGCGCGTCGCGTCCGGTGGCCTGCAGGTGACCGTTGTCGCGCGTGCAGATCCACACCTCGGTGTAGGCCGGCGGGATCGCCAGCTGGCGGATGCGCTGCAGGGTGGCGGCATCGCGCACCGCGCTGCCGTCCGGCAGGCGGTAACCGAAGCCCTTGCCGGCGCGGCGGCGGACGATGCCCGGCTCCTGATCGCTGACATAGACCAGGCCGGCGCTGCTGGCGGCCTGGCGGGACTGGCGGGCACGCGCCACCTCGGCCGCGGCGGTGGAACGGGACGCGTTGGACATCGGACCTCCGGAAGCCGGAACCGCGGCCCGCGCCGCCGGTTCCACGAACATCGATTGTCGGCAGTGCCGCGGCTAGGCCGCGTGAGCGATCGCCGCCTGCGACATGTCGGTCCACCGCTGCGGAAGGTGCTGCAGTCCGTGTGGGAGGGACTTCAGTCCCGACGCCTGACGCGGTCAGCTCGCATCGGACGTCACGCGTCGCGGCTCAACCCATTCCCGCAAGGCGTGTCAGCGTGCCGGTTAACGCCTGGCGAACGCGCGGTGTCCGATCCTGTCGCCACCGGAACCTGCGCTGCGCCGGCGCCTGCCGTCGCCCGGCGAGACGACGGCGACGCAAAGCGCATCACACGCTCTATGCTTCACCCCTCTTCCCTCCATCCATAGGAGCCCCGATGAGCAACCTCCTTTCCTCCCGTGCGTCAACGCGTGCCGGCCTGCTCGGCACGGCCTGCCTGGCGCTGGCCCTGGCCGCCTGCGGCGCGCCGCCGCCGGACGAGCAGGAACAGGTGAGCGCCAAGGCGCAGGCCGCCGCGCAGCAGGCCGCCGCGCCGGATCCGGCCAACGCGCCGGACGCCCCGCCGGTGGGCACCTGCGATGCCTCGCAGGCGCAGGGCCTGGTCGGCCAGACCTTCGCGCCGACGCTGCTGGACCAGGCGCGCAGCGATGCCGGCGCCAAGACCGCGCGCGTGCTCAAGCCGAACCAGGCGGTGACCATGGAGTTCAACGGCGAACGGCTCAACATCGAGGTCGACGAGAAGAACCAGATCACCGGCGTGCGCTGCGGCTAGGGCCTGTCCCCCATTCCCAGGCGGGTCGCGCCGCCCTTGGGCGTGCCCGGGGCAAGGAAGCGCGAGGGAGTGGACGTCTGTCCATGACCGGGCAATGACGCAGTCCCGGGACGCACAACGGCAGGTGCTGGGGCGCCGCCAGGACGCCTGGCGCGGCGGCGACGACAGCGCCGCCGCCAGCGCTGAAGTTGCAGGTGTAACGGTGTATTGCGGCACCGCACCAACTATGTTTTAGTCGGGATTCCGGTGACCTCAAGAAGCGCTCCAGGACAGAGCGGGGGCGAGTGTCGCCGCGTTCCTTCGGATCGCTTTCAGAGGCAGACATGGCCCCCCGCAACCGCCACGGGCTCTACGACCCCCAAGACGAGCGCGATGCCTGTGGTTTCGGCATGGTCGCGCAACTCGACGACCAACCTTCGCGGGCGCTGGTGGATACCGCCATCGCCGCCCTGTCGCGCATGACCCACCGCGGCGGCGTCGCCGCCGATGGCCTCACCGGCGACGGCTGCGGCCTGCTGATCCGCAAACCCGAGCCGTTCCTGCGCGCGCTGGCGCGCGAGGCCGGCATCGCGGTCGGCGCGCGCTTCGCTGCCGGCAACGTGTTCCTGCCGCGCGACGATGCCGACGCGGCCGCACGCTGCCGCCAGGTGCTGGAAGAAGAACTGCGCCGCGTCGACGTGCAGCCATGCGGCTGGCGCCTCACCCCCACCGACGATGCGGTGTGCGGGCAACTGGCCAAGGACACCCTGCCGCGCATCGAGCAGGTGTTCGTCGACGCCGGCGCCGATCAGAGTGAAGACGCGTTCGCCCTGGCCCTGTTCCTGGCGCGCCGCCGCGCCGAGCAGCGCCTGCGCGAGGTCGCCGATTTCTACGTCACCACGCTCTCGCCCAACGGCATCAGCTACAAGGGCATGGTGCTGCCGGACAAGCTCAGCACCTTTTACCCGGACCTGCAGCGCAACGACCTGGCCTCCAGCGCCATCGTGTTCCACCAGCGCTTCTCCACCAACACGCTGCCGCGCTGGCCGCTGGCGCATCCGTTCCGCCTGCTCGCGCACAACGGCGAGATCAACACCATCGAGGGCAACCGGCACTGGGCGCAGGCGCGCAGCAAGGTGTGGAAGACCCCGCGTTTCGACATCGCCGAGCTGGACCCGGTGATCTCCATGCACGGCTCCGATTCGCAGAGCCTGGACAACATGCTCGAGCTGCTGGTCGCCGGCGGCATGGACCTGCTGCAGGCGCTGCGCATCCTGGTGCCGCCGGCCACGCAGTCGCTGGAGTTCAAGGACGCCGACCTGGCCGCGTTCTACGAGTTCTACGGCCTCAACACCGAGCCGTGGGACGGCCCGGCCGGCATCGTCGCCTGCGACGGCCGCTACGCCGCGTGCATGCTCGACCGCAACGGCCTGCGCCCGGCGCGCTGGATGCTGACCTCCGACCGCCACTTCCTCGTGGCCTCCGAAGTCGGCGTGTGGGAACTGCCGGCCGAGCGCGTCACCCGCAAGGGCAAGCTCGGCCCCGGCGAGATGATGGCCATCGACCTCAAGCGCGGCGACCTGCTCGATTCGGACGCCATCGACCGCATCAACCGCGGCCGCGCCCCGTACAAGCAATGGCTGCAGCAGGGCGTGACCTACCTGCAGACCGAACTGATCGACCCCTCGCTGGTCGAGGAGCCGTTCGACGAGCGCACCCTGCGCAGCTACCACAAGCTGTTCCAGCTCAGCACCGAGGAAGTGGAGCAGGTGCTGCGGCCGCTGGCCGAGACCGAGCAGGAAGCCACCGGCTCGATGGGCGACGACACGCCGATGGCGGTGCTCAGCCGCCACACCCGGCCGCTGTACGACTACTTCCGCCAGGCCTTCGCGCAGGTCACCAACCCGCCGATCGACCCGCTGCGGGAAGACTGCGTGATGTCGCTGACCACCCAGCTCGGCAAGGAGACCAACATCTTCCATGCCGGCCCGGAGACGGTGAACCACGTCATCCTCAACTCGCCGGTGCTCAGCCAGCGCAAGCTGCGGCAGTTGCTGAAGATGCCGCAGTACCTGACCCGCAACGCGCAGATCGACCTGTCCTACAGCGTCGAGGAAGGCCTGGAGGCCGGGCTCAAGCGCATCTGCGCCGAGGCCGAACAGGCCGCGCGCGACGGCAAGGTCATGCTGCTGCTGACCGACCGCTACCCGGTGCCGGAGCGGCCGATGGCGCATGCGCTGCTGGCCACCGGCGCGGTGCACCACCACCTCTCGCGCGTGGGCCTGCGCTGCGACGTCAACCTGATCATCGAGACCGGCACCGCGCGCGATCCGCACCACATGGCCTGCCTGCTCGGCTTCGGCGCCACCGCGGTGTATCCGTACCTGGCCTACCAGACCCTGTTCGACCTGGGCCGGCGCGGCATCCTGCTGCTCAAGAGCGGCGGCGAGCAGACCCAGATCGGCCGCAAGTACCGCAAGGGCATCTACAAGGGCCTGTCCAAGATCATCTCCAAGATGGGCATCTGCACCATCGCCAGCTACCGCGGCGCGCAGCTGTTCGAGATCGTCGGGCTGGATCCGGACGTGGTGGCGCTGTGCTTCCCGGACACCGCCGCGCGCATCGGCGGCGTCGGCCTGGCGCGGCTGGACACCGAGGCGCGGCAGCTCGCCGCGCGCGCCTGGAACGACCTGCTCAAGCCGGAAGTGGGCGGCCTGCTCAAGTACGTGCACGGCGGCGAGTACCACATGTACAACCCGGACGTGGTGCTGACCCTGCAGCGCGCCACGCGCAGCGGCCTGCAGGCCGACTGGGACGCCTACGCCGCCGCGGTGCACGGGCGCCCGGCCTCGGCCCTGCGCGACCTGCTGCAGCTCAAGCGCGCTGAGACGCCGACGCCGCTGGACGAGGTGGCGCCGGCCGAGGACCTGTTGCGTCGCTTCGACACCGCCGCGATCAGCCTCGGCGCGCTGTCGCCGGAGGCGCACGAGGCGCTGGCGATCGCGATGAACCGCCTCGGCGGGCGCAGCAACTCCGGCGAAGGCGGCGAAGACCCGGCGCGCTACGGCACCGAGAAGCGCTCCAAGATCAAGCAGGTGGCGTCCGGCCGCTTCGGCGTCACCCCCGAATACCTGGTCAACGCCGAGGTGCTGCAGATCAAGGTCGCGCAGGGCGCCAAGCCCGGCGAAGGCGGCCAGTTGCCCGGGCACAAGGTCAACGAACTGATCGCGCGGCTGCGCTACGCCAAGCCGGGCATCGGCCTGATCTCGCCGCCGCCGCACCACGACATCTACTCGATCGAAGACCTGGCGCAGCTGATCTACGACCTCAAGCAGGTCAATCCCGGCGCGCTGGTGTCGGTGAAGCTGGTCAGCCATGCCGGCGTGGGCACCATCGCCGCCGGCGTGGTCAAGGCCGGCGCCGACCTGATCACCGTGTCCGGCCACGACGGCGGCACCGGCGCCAGCCCGGTCAGCTCGATCCGCTACGCCGGCGTGCCATGGGAACTGGGCGTGGCCGAGTCGCACCAGGCGCTGGTCGCCAACGACCTGCGCGCGCGCACCATCCTGCAGACCGACGGCGGCCTGAAGACCGGCCTGGACGTGGTCAAGGCCGCGATCCTGGGTGCGGACAGCTTCGGCTTCGGCACCGGGCCGATGATCGTGCTCGGCTGCAAGTACCTGCGCATCTGCCACCTCAACAACTGCGCCACCGGCGTGGCCACCCAGGACGAGCGCCTGCGCGCCAACCACTTCGTCGGCCTGCCCGAGCGCGTGGAAAACTTCTTCCGCCTGCTGGCCGAGGAAGTGCGGCAGTGGCTGTCTTACCTGGGCGTGCGCTCGCTGGACGAGATTGTCGGCCGCACCGAACTGCTGCAGCAGTTGGACATCTCGCCGCGCGAAGGCGTGCGCGTGGACCTGTCGCGGCTGCTCAAGGACGTGCGCCACGACGGCGGCCACTGCGCCGCGCAGCGCCTGTACGAATCGCCGGACAGCCTGGCCACGCAGATGGACGGCCTGCTTGCCGACGCCATCGCGCACAAGCGCGGCGGCGACCATCGCTTCCTGATCCACAACACTGACCGTTCGATCGGCGCGCGCCTGTCCGGCGCCATCGCCCGCGTCCACGGCAACCACGGCATGGACGATGCGCCGCTGACCCTGCGCTTCCGCGGCTCGGCCGGGCAGAGTTTCGGCGCGTTCAACGCCGGCGGCCTGCACCTGGAGCTGGAAGGCGAGGCCAACGACTACGTCGGCAAGGGCATGGCCGGCGGCCGCCTGGTGGTGCGTCCGCCGCGCGGCGCGCGTTTCGAGGCGCGCAGCACCGCGATCATCGGCAACACCTGCCTGTACGGCGCCACCGGCGGCGAGCTGTACGCGGCTGGCCGCGCCGGCGAGCGCTTCGCGGTGCGCAACTCCGGCGCGCTGGCGGTGATCGAGGGCGCCGGCGACCACTGCTGCGAATACATGACCGACGGCATCGTGCTGGTGCTCGGCAAGGTCGGCCTGAACTTCGGCGCCGGCTTCACCGGCGGCCTGGCCTACGTGCTCGACGTGGACCGCGACTTCGTCGACCGCTACAACCACGAACTGATCGACATCCACCGCATCTCCGCCGAAGGCTTCGAGAGCCACCGCCAGCACCTGCACAAGCTGATCAGCCGCCACCGCGAACTGACCGGCAGCATCTGGGCGCAGCAGATCCTCGACGAATTCCGCGACTACGTCGGCAAGTTCTGGCTGGTCAAACCGAAGGCGGCGAGCATCGAGTCGTTGACGGAGTCGCTGAGGCGAGCCGCTTGATGGTGGTGCCGGGAATGGGGAATGGAGAATCGGGAATGGTAAAAGCCCGGCTCGCCAGCTCCCCTTCCGCTCACGCAGACCCGCTTTTCCGATTCCCCATTCCCCATTCGCGATTCCCAGCCCTATGAGCCGCAAGCACGCCTTCCAGTTCCTCGACCTGCCCCGGCAGATGCCGCAACGCATTCCGGTGGAACTGCGCACCTCCGGCGACTGGAACGAGCTGTACGGCAAGTTCGACAAGGCCGACGCGCAGTACCAGGCCGGGCGCTGCCTGGATTGCGGCAACCCGTACTGCAGCTGGAAGTGCCCGGTGCACAACGCCATCCCGCAGTGGCTGCAGCTGGTGCAGGAAAACCGTATCGAAGAGGCCGCGGCGCTATGCCACAGCACCAATCCGCTGCCGGAGGTGTGCGGCCGGGTGTGCCCGCAGGACCGCCTGTGCGAAGGCAGCTGCACGCTGGAGGAATTCGGCGCGGTCACCATCGGCGCGGTGGAGAAGTACATCGTCGATACCGCGCTCAACAACGGCTGGCGCCCGGACCTGAGCCAGGTGGAACCCACCGGCAAGCGCGTGGCGGTGATCGGCGCCGGCCCGGCCGGGCTGAGCTGCGCCGACCGTCTGGCCCGCGCCGGCATCCAGGCGGTGGTATACGACCGCTACGAGCAGATCGGCGGGCTGCTGCAGTTCGGCATCCCCAGCTTCAAGCTGGACAAGAGCGTGATCGGCAAGCGCCGCGAAGTGCTCGAAGGCATGGGCGTGCAGTTCCGCCTGGGCGTGGAGATCGGCCGCGACGTGAGCCTGGAGCAGTTGCTGGAGGAGTACGACGCGGTGTTCCTGGGCACCGGCGCCTACCGCTACACCGACGGCGGCCTGCCCGGCCAGGACCTGCCCGGCGTGCTGCCGGCGCTGCCGTTCTTGGTGCAGAACAGCCGCATCGTCGGCGGCAACGATCCCTGGGGCCGGCCGATCGCCGGCTGGGAAGACAAGATCGCGCTGCCCGATCTGAGCGGCAAGCGCGTGGTGGTGCTCGGCGGCGGCGACACCGGCATGGACTGCGTGCGCAGCGCGATCCGCCTGGGCGCGGCCAAGGTCACCTGCGCCTACCGCCGCGACGAGGCCAACATGCCCGGCTCGGCGCGCGAGGTGGCCAATGCGCGCGAGGAAGGCGTGCGCTTCCTGTTCAACCGCCAGCCGCTGGCGGTGGAAGCCGATGCCGCCGGCAACCTGGCCGGCGTACGCGTGGTGCAGACCCGGCTCGGCGAGCCGGATGCGCGCGGGCGCCAGGCCGCGGTGCCGGTGGAAGGCAGCGAATCGCTGCTGGACGCGGACGTGGTCATCATCGCCTTCGGCTTCTCGCCCAGCGTGCCGGACTGGCTGGCGGCGCAGGGCGTGGAAGGCACCGCTAACGGCCGCATCCTCGCCGGCAGCAGCGAGCCCGACGGCAGCGGCCGCCTGCCGTACCAGACCACCAACCCGAAACTGTTCGCCGGCGGCGACGCCGTGCGCGGCGCCGACCTGGTGGTGACTGCGGTGGCCGAAGGCCGCGACGCGGCAGCCAGCATCGCCGAATGGATCGGCAACCGCCTGCCGGTGACGACCCAGGCTGCGGCCTGAGCGACGCTGCGAGGCTGCTGCAGCGTTCGGTTAGTTCGGCGGCGACGACGGCAATACTTGCTCGACTGGGCGATGCGACCTCCGACCGCATCGCCGAACCGCTGCGCTCTGCATTCGAGATTGGAGGACGCCTGGAGCGGCCGGCCTCCAGCAACGTCGCCTGCGCTGGCCTCGGCATGGACCTCGTCGAACGCTACCGCCTCGCCACCGCCGCCGCCGGCAGCGATCGCCTTCACCAACGCCACCACCACGGCGCAGGTAGCGTCGCTGGCATCTAGCGAACACCTTCTCCACCGCTCATCCTTCGCCGCTAGTCCAACCTGGCGCGCCGGCGATGGAAGCATGGCCGCGACCTCGATCACGCCGCTGCCGACGGCTGCACCACGCACCTGATGTGACGCCGCCGACGTCCGCGCGCAGCGTGTCCGCGCCAGGTGAATGCCGGGCTAACACGGGTGCGTGCAGGCTGGCGATCACGGGCGCGATCCTTGCACGCTTGCGCCTGCCGTCCCGCACTCCCCCGAGCGGGCGGCGCTCCCCCTTCACTCCAGGAAGCTCCCCCATGTCGCTTTCCTCGTCGTGTTCCCCGCGCTGGCGTTCCCTGCCGCTGGCACTGCTGCTCGCCACCGTCGCCTGCAACGCCGCCGCCGAAGGCCGCAGCGTGCTCAAGTACGCCGGCGTCAACCTGTCCGGCGCCGAGTTCAACTCCGGTAAGAAGCCCGGTGTGCTGTACAAGGACTACACCTACCCGACCGCCGGCGACTACAGCTACTTCGCCAGCAAGGGCATGAACACCATCCGCCTGCCGTTCCTGTGGGAGCGCCTGCAGCCCACCGCCAAGGGCGAGTTCGACCCGGCGCAACTGGCGCTGTTGAAGAAGGCGGTGGAGCAGGCCAAGGCCAACCACCTGTACCTGATCCTGGACCCGCACAACTACGCCAAGTACAACGGCGCGCTGGTCGGCAGCGAGGGCGCCCCCGACGACGTGTTCGCCGACCTGTGGCGGCGCCTGGCCAAGGAGTTCAAGGGCGACGACCACGTCATCTTCGGGCTGATGAACGAGCCCAACGCAGTCTCCTCGACCGACTGGGCCAGCGCGGCGCAGGCGGCGATCGATGCCATCCGCAAGGCCGGCGCCAACAACCTGATCCTGGTGCCGGGCACCGCCTACACCGGCGCGCACAGCTGGCGCAGCACGGCCTACGGCACGCCGAACGCGGTTGCCCTGCAGCCGCTGAAGGATCCGCGCAACCGCATGGCGTTCGAAGCGCACCAGTACCTGGACCGCGACAACAGCGGCACCAAGGGCGAGTGCGTCAGCGCCACCGCCGGCGCCGAGAAGCTGGCCGGCTTCGTCAGCTGGTTGCGCGAGAACAAGAAGGTCGGCTTCATCGGCGAGTTCGCCACCGCGAATACGCCCACCTGCAATCAGGCGCTGGAGAACATGCTCAGCTACATGCAGAAGAACGACGACGTGATTCTCGGTTGGACCTGGTGGGCCGCAGGTGCGTGGTGGAAGCCCGACTATCCGTTCAACGTGCAGCCCGGCAAGGACGGCAGCGAGAAGCCGCAGATGGAGATCCTGTCCAAGTACGCGCGCGAGATCACCGGCAAGAAGTGAGCGGTCGCTGCCGGCGCCGCCTGTCGGCAACGCGGCAACACGCCATGCAACGTGTGCGACGCGCACGCCTGGCATAGCGCATGCAGCGATCCAGTACCGGTTCGCGCTGCCAATCGCCGCACAGATCCATGCATGCGCGCACGCAGCGCATCGCCTCGTCCTCGGCAATGCACTACGGTGTCCGCACACCGTAGTCATCAGCCCGGCCTGGCATCTCCTCGGCCGGGTTCCCCCTCTGATGCCGAAGGAGACTCACCATGATCGCGCGCACCTTGCGGCGGCGGTCGAGGCACGCCTGGCGTGCCGCGCTGCTGCTGTGCCTATCCGTTCCGCTGTCGTCGCTGCAGGCGCAGCAGGCGCTGCGCTTCGCCGGCGTCAACCTGTCCGGTGCCGAGATCGCGCCGTCGAAGATCCCCGGCATCGTCGGAGTCGACTACACCTATCCGCGCAGCAGCGACTACACCTACTTCGCCGGCAAGGGCATGAACCTGCTGCGCCTGCCGGTGCGCTGGGAACGCCTGCAGCCGCAACCGCGCGGCCCGCTCGACGCCGCGCAACTGGCGCTGATCGACGACGCCGTGCAGCAGGCCAAGGCGCAGGGCATGTACGTGATCGTGGACATCCACAACTACGCGCGC
>NZ_AQOI01000478.1:0-6387 GCF_000364665.1 Xanthomonas sp. SHU 199 | reverse complement strand
TCATCGGCAGCAGCGGCCTGCCGGTCGCCGCCTTCGTCGACCTGTGGCAGCGTCTGGCACGCGCCTACGGCAGCGACAATGCGGTGGTGTTCGGGCTGATGAACGAGCCGCACGGCATCACCCCGGCCGCGTGGGCCACCGCCGCGCAGGCCGCGGTCGATGCGATCCGCGCCACCGGCGCCAGCAACCTGATCCTGGTGCCGGGCGCGCTGTGGACCGGCGCGCACAGCTGGTACACGCCGGTGGACGGCTCCTCGAACGCCAGCGCGCTGGCCACGCTGCACGACCCGCTGCAGCGCGTGGCGATCGAAGTGCACCAGTACCTGGACGCCGATTCCAGCGGCACCAGCCCGGTCTGCGTGAGCGACGACATCGGCGTCCAACGCCTGCGCGCCTTTACCGACTGGCTGCAGCAGACCGGCCATCTCGGCTTTCTCGGCGAATTCGCTGCCGCCGACACTCCCACCTGCCGGCGCGCGCTGGACGGCATGCTGGCCGACATCGCGCAGCACCCGACGCTGTGGCTGGGCTGGAGCTATTGGGCAGGCGGCGCCTGGTGGCGCGCCGACTATCCGTTCAATGTGGAGCCCGACGCCGACGGCCACGACCGTCCGCAGATGGCGATCCTCGCGCCCTGGGCGCAGCGCATCACGCGCTGAGCGCGGCGCCATGCGTGACAACGCCGTGGCGCACGCCGACAACTAGGCACCTCCAAGTCACGTCGGGACATGTCTGCGAGGGACGGCGCGAGCCCTTTCACGGGCTCAGCGGCAGAGGAATTTTGCCTGGGCACGCGCCGTTGCGGGTTTAAGCCTCTCCTACAGAGCAACGTGCATCCGCCGGGTTGTACACAAGCAGGTGATTGAAGGTGCCCGCATGGCGTGCGACGTGCAATGCGTCGCATATTTCCGATGACCATGATCGCTCTGGCATGGCGGTTGCAGCGTGGTGCACGGCCGCGCACGCCGCATCGCGGCGGCGCCTGCCGCTCTTTCCCCACGAAGGATCCGTCATGCCACGCAGTTTCCGTTTTTTCCGCTCCACGCAATGGCGGCAGCGCGCCGCGCTGTGCCTGCTCCTGGCCGCCTGCGCGCCGTTCGCCCACGCGCAGCAGACGCTGCGCTATGCCGGCATCAACCTGGCCGGCGCCGAGTTCAACTCGGCGAAGAAGCCCGGCGTGCTGTTCAAGGACTATGTGTATCCCACCGACGCCGACTACGCGTACACCGCGGCGCAGGGCATGAACATCGTGCGCCTGCCGTTCCTGTGGGAGCGACTGCAGCCGCAGGCCAACGGCCCGCTCGACACCGCGCAACTCGACGCGCTGCGCACCGCGGTCGAACGCGCCAGGCGCTACAACCTGCACCTGATTCTGGACGTGCACAACTACGCCAAGTACGACGGCGTGCGCATCGGCGGCGACGCGGTGCCGGCGGCGGCGCTGGCCGATCTGTGGCGGCGCCTGGCGCTGGTCTTCGGCAACGATGCCAGCGTGGCATTCGGGCTGATGAACGAGCCCAACGGCCTCGCCTCCGGCGATTGGGCGGCCATCGCGCAGGCGTCGATCGATGCGATCCGTGGCACCGGCGCCGACAACCTGATCCTGGTGCCCGGCACCGCCTTCAGCGGCGCGCACAGCTGGAACAGCACTTGGTACGGCGTGTCCAACGCGCAGGGATTGCTGACGGTCCACGACCCCGCCGGCAACCTGGCATTCGAAGTGCATCAGTACCTGGATCCCGACTCCTCCGGCACCAGCGCCGCCTGCGTCAGCACCAGCATCGGTGCGGAACGCCTGCAAGGATTCACCCAGTGGCTGCGCGCCAACGGCTATCGCGGCTTCCTCGGCGAGTTCGGCAGCAGCAGCGATCCCACCTGCCTGGCGGCGCTCGACACCATGCTCGGCTACGTCCGCGACAACGGCGACGTCTGGCTGGGCTGGACCGCCTGGGCCGGCGGCGCGTGGTGGCGCAGCGACTATGCGTTCAACCTGCAGCCGGACAAGAGCGGCGCCGACAAGCCGCAGATGGACGTGCTGGCGGTGCGCGCGCAGCAGGTCACGCAGTGACAGCGCCAGGGCCGGCATGCGCAGCAGCGGCCCGGCGATCGCGCGGCGATTGAGTCGACACCGCGATCGGGCGCAGACTGTCGCACCTCTTCCGCAGGGATCGACGCATGCGCCTGGGCTTGGCCGCCAACCGACTGCACCACCAGGGCAAGGATGCCGCGCTGTTCCGCTGGCTGCGCGCCAGCGAGGCCGGCATCCGCGAGTTGCAGCTCGGCCTGCACGCGGTCGGCCGCACCCACGAGGCGATCATCCGGGCCGGTCTGCTGGCCGGCCATGCCGGCCTCAAGCGCTACCCGTTCGGCCGCGAGGGCGGACTGATGAAGCTGGTGGCCGAAGTCGTCGGACTGGAAGGCGCCGAACGGACCCTCGACGGCGCCATCTACCTGATCGATCCGGTCGACCCGTCCTCGATCTTCCCCGAGGCGATCGCGCTCAAGCGCCAGTGCGTGATCCACGGCAAGCCGTTCATTTCCACCGTGGCCAGCGCCCGCGATTGGGTGGAGATGGAGCGCGTCCACGCCGGGCTGGCCGCCGACGCCGGCGCCGACGACCTGTACGCGCTGCAGCGGCAGACCCTGGCGCTGATCGCGCACGATGCGATGAAACCGCAGATGCTGGCCTTCGCCAGCGAACATTTCGATCTGCTGTCGCGCTTCGCCGAGCGCGTGGCCACCGGCACCACCGGGCAGCGGCTCAACGAACTGGCCTGGAGTCGCGGCTGGCCGCAGGGCCAGGCGTGGGTGCACCGCTATCAGAGCGGCCCGATGGGCGGCGACGCGCAGATCGCCGATCGCGTGCTGGAACGGCGCTGCCACCGCGCGATCTTCTTCGAGGATCCGCATGTTGCGCGGCAGCACGAAGCCGACATCCAGTTGCTGGAACGCGCGGTCACCACGGTCACCGACAGCGCCGTGTGCATCACCTCACCGGCGATCGCCGCGCGCTGGGCGCAGGCCGCCGCACGCCGGCTCGCATCGGCCTGAGGTTTTCGACGCGCGCGATCGCGTCGCGCGCGGACCGCTGACAGGACACGCCGCGACGCCGCGTTGTCGTGCGTGACCATGCGCACAGTCACTGCGATGTCACGCCGATCGCCAACACTGCCGCGCCTGTCCAGATCCCAGGGGGGATCCCATGTTGCGTTTCACCCTGCGCCTGCTGCTGCTCGGCGCAGTAGCGCTGTGTGCGCTGCCGTCCGCGTCCGCGCAACCGGCCGAGCGCTTGCGCGTACACGGCTCCAACAGCCTCGGCGCGCGGCTGATGCCTGCGCTGGTGGAAGCCTGGCTGCAGAGCATGGGCTACCGGCAACTGCAACGTCGTCGCGTCGATGCGACGACGCTGGAGATCGCCGCGGTGCGCGACGATGCGCCGCTGGTGGTCGAGATCGCCGGCACCGGCTCGGCCGCCGGCATCGCCGACCTGGTGCATGGCGACGCCGAGCTGGCGATGCTGGCGCGTCAGCCCGATGCGCGCGAACGCGAGGCCGCCTGGCAGCTCGGCGACCTGGGCTCGCCGGACCAACAGTTCGTCGTCGCCCTGGATGGCGCGCGGGTGCTGGTCGCCGCCGACAACCCCATCGCCACGCTGAGCGTCGCGCAGCTGCGCGACATCCTGAGCGGCCGGACCACGCGCTGGTCGCAACTCGGCGGCGCGGACCTGCCGATCGCGCTGCACCGCAGTGCCATCCCCGGCGGTCTCGACGACTTCCTGCGCGAACGCCTGGCGCTGCCGGCGGTGCGCATGCCGGGGAACGTCCTGCATGCCGACCTGGCCGAGGCGGCACGCGCCGTCGTCGGCCATCCCGACGCACTGGCGATCGTCGGGTTGACCACGCCGGTGCCGGCCGGCACACGTGCGCTGGCCATCGCCGACGGCGGTATCGCGGTGCTCCCGACGGCAGCAGCCGTGCGCGGCGAGGACTATCCCTTGGTCCAGCGCTATAGCCTGTACGGCGGCCAGATGATGTCGGCGCTCGGCCGCAGCCTGGCCCTGTACGCCCTCGGCCCGCAGGCGCAACAGCTGGTGCGCCGGCTTGGCCCGATTTCCATGGCGATCGACGTCGATCCGGCCACGCCGCAGAGCGGCACCACCGCTGCCCGCGCGGATGCTACCTACGCGCAGGCCAGCACCGGCGCCCGGCGCCTGACCACCACGCTGCGTTTCAGCCTGCAGTCGCTCAATGGCATGTACGAAGCGCGAAGCGCTCAGGACCTCGACCGATTGGTCGCCTTCATGCAACAGCCGGCGATGCACGGCCGCGCCCTGGCGGTGATCGGCTTCGCCACACCGGACAGCGCCAACCGGCTGTACCCGACCATCGCCAGCAACGACCGCGCCGACGTGGTCGCCGCTTACCTGGTGCAACGCGGTGTCGCCGTGGAACGGGTACGCGGTCTCGGCGCACTGCATCCGCTGATCGGCGGCGAAGACGCCGTAGCCAAGGCGCGCAACGAGCGCGTCGAACTGTGGCTGCTGGATCGGGCGCGATAGGACAGTCGGAGCGTGGTTGCGGCCGGTTGGGCACGACATCGCTCGGCCGCTCGTCCCCTTCGAAACCTTTCCCCCGAAAAGCAGGCCGTGGTCCGGGGAGGAGAAGGGAACGCCAAAGCCCCTCTCCCGTCGGGAGAGGGGTTGGGGTGAGGGTACGCAGCGCGAAGCGCCCTCGCCGGCGGAAGATGGGAGGTTCGCGCGTTGCCAGCCGCGCGCGCGTGACGCCGCGCTGGCGCCGATACGACCCGTCGCCATCCGCGCATCGGCGAGCGCATGCTGGCGACCGTGCTCCCGGACTCGGGCCATCCGGCGTTCACCGCATCGCGCCTACAGTCGCCCGACACCCTCGCCAGCGCTTCCGGAGACCGCCATGCTTCGCTCATCGCACGCTGTTCTCGGCGTGGTGCTTGCCGGATTCGCGTTGACCCACAGCACGCCTGCCGCCGCGGTGCAGCGGCTGTGGCCGACCGCGGAGCAATGGCAGCAGTTGCACGCGTCGGCTGCCACCGATCCGGCCTGGCGGCAGGTCGAGGCGGCGCAGGCCCGACTGGCCGATGCGGCACGCGCGCAGGGGGGGGCACATCCGCTCGAGACGCTGAGCACCGGCGGCCGCCTGCGCGGCGATCCAGTGAAGGCGGCGACCGAAACCAGCCTGGGCGACATGCCGCGCATCCAGGCGCTGGCGCTGCGCTACGCCCTGGACGGCGAGCGCGGCGACGCACTGGCCGCCGGCGACCAGCTCGCGCAATGGGCCGCGCACAATGGGCCCAACGGCAACCCGATCGACGAGACCGGGCTGGAACCGGCGATCTTCGCCTACCGCATCGTCCGCCCGGCGCTGCCGGACGCGCAGCGCCGCGCCATCGATGCATGGATGCGCAAGATCGCCGATGCAGAAATCGGCTCGCGCGATCTCAAGCGCAAGACCGCCACCAACAACTGGCACAGCCATCGGCTGAAGACCGTGGGCATGATCGGCGCCGCGCTCGACGATCAGCGCTTGCTGGACTACGCCCGCACCGGCTTTCGTCAGCAGATCGCCGACAACCTGTTGCCCGACGGCCGCAGCATCGACTTCGTCGAGCGCGATGCGCTGTCCTACCACGTCTACGACCTGCGTCCGCTGGTGACGCTGGCACTGCTGTTCTCCGAACGCGGTGAGGATCTGTACCACTGGCGCGCACCGAACGGCGCATCGCTGGCGCGCAGCGTCGACTGGCTGCTGCCGTATGTGCGCGGCGATCGCAGCCACGCGGAGTTCGTCGGCAGCCAGGTGCCGTTCGACAAGGCGCGCTCGGACAACGGGGAAGCGGGCCACGTGATCGGCAAGCCGTATGCCGCGGAGGGGGCGGAATCGTTGTTGGTGCTTGCTGCGGCCTACGATCCGGCGTGCGTGCAACTGGCGCGGCAACTCGGACACGGGACGCCACCCTGGCGCCTGGCGATCAGCACATTGCCCGATTTACCGCGCTAGCTTCCGTCGACTCCGACGGCATCAGAGTGCCGGTGCTCAGCCACGGCATCACGGAGGGTCCGCGACGCGACAGGTCTCGATGCGAGCCATCGCACATCTCATCGCGCGGCACAGCGGCGCGGGAGGTGGTCGCAGCGGTTTGGCCTTATCAGCCCATGCGGGGCACCTTCCCCCGAAAAGGGGGCCATGGTCCCGACAGGAGAAGGAAGAACCATAGCCCCTCTCCCGCCGGGAGAGGGGTTGGGGTGAGGGTACGGGGCGCGCAGCGCCTCGCCGATCGGTCATTGCGAGGCTTCGCCCGCCCCCTCATCCGCCCCTGCGGGGCACCTTCCCCCGAAAAGGGGGCCATGGTCCC
>NZ_AQOI01000477.1:0-2154 GCF_000364665.1 Xanthomonas sp. SHU 199 | reverse complement strand
TGTACGCCCCGCCGGCCCCGGCCGAGCTGCCGGCGCCGGCCGACGCGATCGCGGTGCCGGGCCTGCGCGCGCGCATGGGCGCGATGGCCGACCAGTTCCACGGCCATCCGTCGCAGACCATGACCATGGTCGGGGTCACCGGCACCAACGGCAAGACCTCCACCGTGCAACTGCTGGCGCAGGCCTGGCACCTGCTGGGCACGCGCAGCGGCAGCATCGGCACGCTCGGCGCCGGCCTGTACGGGCAGGTGCAACCGACCGGCTTCACCACGCCGCTGGTGCTGCCGCTGCACGCGCTGCTGGCGCAGCTGCGCGACGCCGGCGCGCAGGCGGTGGCGATGGAAGTCAGCTCGCACGCACTCGACCAGGGCCGCGTGGACGCGGTGCATTTCGACGTGGCGGTGTTCACCAATCTCACCCGCGACCATCTCGACTACCACAGCGACATGGCCAGCTACGGCGCCGCCAAGGCGCGCCTGTTCGCCACGCCGGGGCTGAAGTCGGCGGTGGTCAACCTGGACGATGCGTTCGGCCGCGAGCTGCTGGCCAAGCTGGATCCGGCGCTGCGCCGCATCGCGGTCAGCTCGCGCGGCCAGGATGGCGCGCAGGTGCGCGCCGAGGCGTTGCGCCTGGACGCGCGCGGCATCGGCTTCACCCTGGCGATCGGCGAGGAGCGGCATCCGCTGCAGTCGCCGTTGCTCGGCCGTTTCAACGTCGACAACCTGCTGGCCGTGGCTGGCGCGCTGCACGCGCTGGACGTGGCGCCGGTGCGCATCGCCGCCACCCTGGCGCAGCTGCAGCCGATCCGCGGGCGCATGAACCGGCTCGGCGGCAATGGCGCGGAGCCGCTGGTGGTGGTCGACTACGCACACACGCCCGACGCGCTGGAACAGGCGCTGCAGAGCCTGCGCGCGCACGCGCAGGGTCGCATCACCTGCGTGTTCGGCTGCGGCGGCGAGCGCGACACCGGCAAGCGCCCGCAGATGGCGGCGATCGCGCAGCGCCTGGCCGAGCGCGTGGTGGTCACCGACGACAACCCGCGTGGCGAGGACGGCGACCGTATCGTCGCCGACATCCTGGCCGGCTTCGACGGCATGCAGGCGGTGCAGGTGCAGCGCGACCGCGCGCAGGCGATCGCCATGGCGGTCGCCGACGCCGGCGCCGAGGACATCGTGCTGATCGCCGGCAAGGGCCACGAGCCGTACCAGGAGATCGCCGGCGTGCGCCATCCGTTCGACGACACCGAGGTCGCCGCGCAGGCCCTGCGCGCGCATGCGGCGGAGGCGGCCCGATGAAGCGCCTGCCGTTGTCGATGATCGCGCACTGGGCCGGCGCCGAGCTGCACGGCGACGACGTGGCGATCGATGCGATCAGTCACGACACCCGCAGCCTGGCCGCCGGCAGCCTGTACGTGGCGCTGCGCGGCGAGCGTTTCGATGGTCACGCCTTCGTCGCCGACGCCGCCGCGCGTGGCGCCAGCGCGCTGCTGGTGGAGCGCGTGCAGCCGCAGATCGAACTGCCGCAGATCGTCGTCGCCGATACCCAGCTGGCGCTGGCGCGGATCGCCGCCGGCATGCAGCGTGGCCGTGCCACCCGCGTGGCCGCGATCACCGGCAGCAACGGCAAGACCAGCGTCAAGGCGCTGCTGCTGGCGATCCTGCAGCATGCCTGCCGCATCGACGGCGGCAGCGTCTACGCCAATCCCGGCAACCGCAACAACGAGATCGGCCTGCCGCTGGCGGTGATCGAGGCGCCGGACGACGCCGACTACGCGATCTACGAGATGGGCGCCGGCAAGCCGGGCGACATCGCCTATCTCACCGACATCGCGCCGCCGCAGGTGTCGCTGGTCAACAACATCGCCGCTGCGCACCTGGAGCGCATGGGCAGCCTGCTCGGCGTGGCGCAGACCAAGGGCGCGATCTACACCGCGCTGCCGGCCGACGGCACCGCGGTGATCAATGCCGACGACGCCTTCGGCCTGTGGTTCGAGCAGCGCCTGGCGACCGGCGAGGCGCGGCCGCAGGTGCTGCGCTTCGGCCTGCAGCCGGGCGCCGAGGTCGGTGCCGCGCAGGTCCGCATGGCCGCCGACCGCACCCAGTTCGTGCTGACCACCCCGCGCGGCGACGTCGAGGCGACGCTGCCGCTGCCGGG
>NZ_AQOI01000476.1:0-1624 GCF_000364665.1 Xanthomonas sp. SHU 199 | reverse complement strand
TGCCCGCCGCCACCACCGCCGCCACCGCCCATGCCGGAGCGCTCCTGGCGCGGCGGTGCCGAGCGCTGCGGACGGTCGCCGCCGCCCATGCCGCCGCCACCGCCCTCGCCGCGGCCGCCGAGCATCTGCATCTCGTCGGCGACGATGTCGGTGGAGTACTTCTCCACGCCGTCCTGGCCGGTGTACTTGTCGTAGCGGATCGAGCCTTCGACGTAGACCGAGCTGCCCTTGCGCAGGTACTCGCCGGCGATCTCGCCGAGCTTTCCGAAAAACACCACGCGATGCCACTCGGTGCGTTCCTGCTGGTTGCCGTCGCGGTCCTTGCGCACGCTGGTGGTGGCCAGGCTGATGCGGGTGATGGCCATGCCGGCCTGGGTGTACTTGGTGTCGGGATCGTTGCCGAGGTTGCCGACGAGGATGACTTTGTTGATGCCGCGGGCCATGAGCTGCTTCCGTCTGGGGTCTCCGCGGCCAGGGGGCACGCAGAGCGGTAAAGAAGATTTCGGGGAGCAATCCTAACATCGCCGGGCCGGACCGGCCTGCGCCAGGCGCCCGCGGGCGCCCCGGAAAACGCCGCATTGGGCTGTCGGAATCCTGCCGGCACGCCTCCCGCCGGGCGCTGCAAACCCAGGCACGGCAAGCTCTCCGCCCCCTGCCCCGGCCCACAACGGGACGGATGTGGCCGCGCAGCCTATACTTTGCGCACGTTTCCAGTCCTGTCCGCATGAGCATCGCCGAATCCCCCAGCTCCGCCCTGGGCCTGCCCCAGATCCAGATGCTCGCCGCGCCGGACATGGCCGAGGTGGACGCCCTGATCCGCCGCCGCCTGTCCTCGGACGTCGTGCTGATCAACCAGATCGCCGACCACATCGTCTCCGCCGGCGGCAAGCGCCTGCGGCCGATGCTGGTGGTGCTGGCCGGCCGCGCCTGCGGCGCCGGCGGGCCGATGCAGCACCAGTTGGCGGCGATCATCGAATTCATCCACACCTCGACCCTGCTGCACGACGACGTGGTGGACGAGTCGGACCTGCGCCGCGGCCGCAGCACCGCCAATGCGCTGTGGGGCAACGCGCCCAGCGTGCTGGTCGGCGACTTCCTGTATTCGCGCAGTTTCCAGCTGATGGTGGAGCTGGACAGCATGGCGGTGATGCGACTGCTGGCCGACACCACCAACCGCATCGCCGAGGGCGAGGTGCTGCAGCTGCTGCACGTGCACAACCCGGACACCGACGAAGCCGCCTACCTGCGCGTGATCGAGCGCAAGACCGCGGTGCTGTTCGCCGCCGGCACCCGGCTTGGCGCGCTGGCCTCCGGTGCCAGCGAGGCGGTGCAGGAGCGCCTGTACGACTACGGCATGCAGCTGGGCTATGCGTTCCAGATCGCCGACGACGTGCTCGACTACACCGCCGACGCCGCCGACCTGGGCAAGAACCTGGGCGACGACCTGGCCGAGGGCAAGGCCACGCTGCCGCTGATCCACGCCATGGCGCATGCCGACGACGCCACCCGCGCGCGCCTGCGCCAGATCGTCGAACAGGGCGACGCCAGCGCGATGCCCGAGGTGCTGGCCGCGATCGACGCCAGCGGCGGCATCGAGTACAGCCGCCGCCGCGCGGCCGACTAC
>NZ_AQOI01000475.1:0-5405 GCF_000364665.1 Xanthomonas sp. SHU 199 | reverse complement strand
GCGGCTCTTGTCCCCTTTTCGGGATCAGCCGCGACGCGCGATCGCCAAAACGTCACGACGGAAGCCGCTCCTGCGCCGGGTCGGCGATACTGTGTGGTCTCTCCCGCGCCCTGCCCGCCTCCGATGCCGTTCGCCTCCCTCGGCCTGTCGCCCGCGCTGTATCCCGCCTTCGCCGCCGCGCTCGCGCGCGTCGGCTGGCAGACGCCCACGCCGATCCAGCAGCAGGCCGTACCGCTCGTCGTCGCCGGCCACGATCTGCTGGCCATGGCGCAGACCGGTTCTGGCAAGACTGCGGCGTTCGCGCTGCCGTTGCTGCAGGCCTGCGCGCAGGCGGCCAGGCCGGCGCGCTCCACCCGCGTGCTGGTGCTGGTGCCGACCCGCGAACTGGCGGTGCAGGTCGCCGATACCTTCGTCGCGCTGGGCCTGGAATTGCCGCGGCGGCCGCGGGTGGTGGTGGCGGTCGGCGGCGTCTCGATCAATCCGCAGATGCTGGCGCTGCGCGGCGGCGCCGACGTGGTGGTGGCCACACCCGGGCGTCTGCTCGACCTGCTGGCGCAGCGCGCGCTACAACTGGACGCGGTGGCGCACCTGGTGCTGGACGAAGCCGACCGCATGCTCGACCTGGGCTTCGGCGCCGAACTGGAGCGGCTGCTGCAACTGCTGCCGCCGACGCGGCAGACCCTGTTGTTCTCGGCCACCCTGCCAGCCCCGATCGCGGCGCTGGCCACGCGCCTGCTGCGCGCGCCGCGACGCATCGGCGACGCCGCCGACGCCGCCCCGATCCCGGCGACGCTGCGCCAGCGCGCGATCGAGGTCGACGACGGGCGTCGCCTGGCGTTGCTGCAGCATTTGCTGGAACAGGAAGCATGGCCACGCGCACTGGTGTTCGTCGCCAGTCGGCGCAGCACCGAGCAGGTCGCCACGGCACTGAGCAAGGCCGGCATCGCCGCGCAACCGCTGCACGGCGACCTCGCCCAGGGCCGGCGTCAGCGCACGCTGGATGCGTTCCGCCAGCAGCAACTGCGCGTGCTGGTGACCACCGACCTGGCCGCGCGCGGCATCGACATCGCCGCGCTGCCGGTGGTGGTGAACTACGACCTGCCGCGTTCCACCGCGGACTACACCCATCGCATCGGCCGCAGCGCACGCGCCGGTGCCGAGGGCCAGGCGCTGAGCTTCGTCGACGCGGCCAGTGCCGCGCATCTGCGCCTGATCGAAAAGCGGCAAGGCGTGCGCGTGCCGCGCGAACGCATTCCCGGTTTCGAGCCGAAGCAAGCGCCAACCCCGGCCGCCGCGCCGGCCACGGAGGCGGCCGCCTCCACCGGCGGCATCAAGGGCAAGCGACCGAGCAAGAAGGACAGGCTGCGCGCGGCGCGTGCGCAGGACGGGGAGCCGCCCGCGAGCGGCTGAGCGGCGCCGCGTGGGCTGTACCACGCTTTACTGCGGCATCCGTCGCCACACAGACGCGTGCCGAGATCAGGCACGTTTCCGGCCAGAACATCAGAACGACCGCGTCGCCATGCGACGCGGGCTTGTCGGACGGATCCGACCAAGGACGCCGGGAGCGTCCGCGCCAACGCGTGCCACAGTCGGCCGTCCGGCCAGAAACGCCTGGAAGGCCTGCCGCACCGCGGCAAGCGCTGCGGCGATGCCAAAGGGCGCGGGCAGTGGCCTGGCGTCGCACGTCGATGCCACGGCGCCGCCCCCGGCGCGACAGGCACGCCGAATCGCGCTCAGTCCTCGAAGGGATCGTGCTCGCTTTCGTCCTGGCCGCCCTTGGCCCGCGGCGGCCGCGTGCACGCGCGGCTGCGGATCTCCACGTAGAACTGCTCGCCGCCGGCGGCGACCAGCGCGTCGACCGCACGCAGCAGTTCGGCCGGCGGCAGCACCGCGGCGGTGGCTTCCTCGGTGCCGAACAGGGTGTCGAAATCCCAGTAGTCCGCACCGGCCGGCAAGGTCTTGCGGCGCTCGCGGCGGATGTACTTGCGGATGTCGTGCTTGGCGGCATCGAGCAGGCGGTCGGGATGCTTGCCTTCGATGCGGAGCCGGTAGGTCTTCTTCACTGCGGGAAATCCTGGAAAGGGAATGCGGCGGTCATCGCAGGGCGACGGCGCGGCGGGCGCACCGACGGACGGCGCGTACGACGGCCGCCATGGTGCCAGAAGCGGCCACGCGCTGCGGATTGCGCGGATAATCGGCGCACGCCCCACGGCACGCAGGAGCCACCGATGACCGATCCGTCCGCTTTCGCGGGATACCGCGTGCTCGTCGCCGGCGCCAGCCGCGGGATCGGCCTGGCGATCGCCGATGCCTTCGCCCGCCATGGCGCCGCAGTGGCGATCTGCGCGCGCAGTCCCGCGCCGCTGGCCGACGCCACCGCGCAGTTGCAGCGCCACGGCCACCCGGTCGCGGCGCAGTGCTGCGATCTGGCCGACGCCGCGCAGATCCAGACCTGGGTGGCCCAGGCCGCGGACGCACTGGGTGGCATCGACGTGATGATCAACAACGCCTCCGGCTACGGCCATGGCGACGACGATGCGAGCTGGCAGGCCGGCTTCGACATCGACCTGATGGCCGCGGTGCGCTGCAACCGCGCCGCGTTGCCACAGCTGCGCGGCAGTGGTCGCGGCTGCATCCTCAACATCAGCTCGATCAACGGCCTGCGCCCGACGCCGCGGGTGCCGGCGTACTCGGCGGCGAAGGCGGCGCTGAACTACTACACGACCACCCTGGCGACGCAGCTGGCGCGCGAGCGGATCCGGGTCAATGCGATCGCGCCCGGTTCCATCGAGTTCCCCGGCGGCCTGTGGGAGCAGCGTCGCCAGCAGCAGCCCGAGCTGTACCGGCAGATCCGCGCGAGCATTCCGTTCGGCGCCTTCGGCGCGATCGACGATGTCGCCAACGCGGCACTCTTCCTGGCCTCGCCGCAGGCACGCTGGATCACCGGCCAGGTGCTGGCGGTGGACGGCGGGCAGTCGCTGGGCGCCTGAGGAAGGTCGCGCGCCCGGCCGGGTCCAGGCAAACGAGGCACCGCGGCGAAGAACTGCGTGACTGCTCGCGGTGCAGATGCGGGCGCCTACATCGCGCACGAACGTCCGCCCCATCGCAAAGCGGCTTCAATGTGCATCGCACGCAATGCTATGCACTCGCGCGCTCCAATCCCGAATCCCCAATCCCCAATCCCAGCTCCTAAACCAACTGCGCCGCATCGACGATCTGCACTCCCGGGCGCGGCTGCAGTGCGGCCGCGACCAGCGCCGCGGCGATGCGTTCGGCCGGATTGATCCGGTAGCGCCGCGGCAGCAGCGGTCCGAGCGCACGCAACACCACGCTGGCGGCATGCTCGCCGCGGCGGCGTTGCGCACGCTCGCCGCCGATCAGGCCCGGCCGCACCAGGGTCAGCGACGGAAAGCCGAGCGCGCGCAGGTCGTGTTCCAACTCGCCCTTGACCCGGTTGTAGAAGGCCCATGACTGCGGATTCGCGCCCAGCGCGGAGTTCAGCGCGAAGGCCTCGGTGCCGTGCTGGCGCAGCAGGTGCGCGATCGCCAGCGGATAGTCGTGATCGACCCGGCGGAACGCCGCGCGCGAGCCGGCCTGACGCATCGTGGTGCCGAGCGCGCAGATCGCCGCCTGCACCTGCCACCAGGGTGCCCGTGCCGGCAGCGCGTCGAAGTCGAGCACCGGGTTGTGCAGCTTGGGATGGATCATGGCCAGCGCGCGCCGGGTCGGCGCGATCACCGCGCTGCAGGCGGGGGCGGCCAGCAACTGGCGCAGCGCGTGGCCGCCGACCAGGCCGGTGGCGCCGGCGAGCAGGATTTTCATGGGGCGTCCTTGGAGGCTGGCGGGGGGAGGTGGCGACTATCGCAGGGGCGGCGGCAAGGCGTTGTGGGTGGGGTGTGCGTTGGAAGGCGGTCCATGAGGCGCTGCGCGACCGTACCCTCACCCCAACCCCTCTCCCGACGGGAGAGGGGCTTTGGCTTTTCCCTTCTCCCACCGGGAGAAGGTGCCCCGCAGGGGCGGATGAGGGTACGGGCGCCAGCCAGGCATCGCTCTTAAACGCCCGCATGCAGCCAAGCGCGCCAGCACAGGGCCGGCCGCTCGCCTCCAGGATCCATGAGGCGCTGCGCGCCCGTACCCTCACCCCAACCCCTCTCCCGACGGGAGAGGGGCTTTGGCTTTTCCCTTCTCCCACCGGGAGAAGGTGCCCCGCAGGGGCGGATGAGGGTTCGGGCGCCAGCCAGGTATCGCTCCTAAACGCCAGCATGCAACCAAGCGCCAGCACAGGGCCGGCCGCTCGCCTCCGGGATCCATGAGGCGCTGCGCGCTCGTACCCTCACCCCAACCCCTCTCCCGGGGGGAGAGGGGCTTTGGCTTTTCCCTTCTCCCACCGGGAGAAGGTGCCCCGCAGGGGCGGATGAGGGTACGGGCCCCAGCCAGGCATCCACCCGACACGGCAGCAATCGCTCCGCCTGCCCCCCCACACACGGTCGCCGCGCCGCAGCAGGTACGCCACAATAGCCGCCCCATCGCGCCGGCCGGCGCGCTGCAACCTGACGAGGAGCGGTTCGATGTTCGTGGTGTGCGGAGAGGCCTTGTACGACATCTTCATCGACGGCTACGCCGGCACCTCGGTCGCGATGACCGCGCGCCAGGGCGGTTCGCCGTTCAACGTGGCGATCGGCCTGGCCCGTCTGGGCGCGCCGTCGGCGCTGTTCACCGGCCTGTCCACCGATCCGCTGGGCCGCCAGCTGCGTGCCACCCTCGAAGGCGAAGGCGTGGCCCTGGACTACTGCATCGACAAGCGCGAGGCCACCACCCTGGTGATGGTCGCGCTCGACGCCGGCGGCGTGCCCAACTACGCCTTCTACGGCACCGGCTGCGCCGACCGCGCGCTGACCGAGGCCGACCTGCCGGCGCTGGACGCGCGCGTCGGCGGCCTGCATTTCGGTTCCTACACCCTGGTCGCCGAGACCACCGCCAGCACCTTCCAGGCACTGGCCGAGCGCGAGCGCGGGCAGCGGCTGATCTCGCTGGACCCGAACGTGCGGCCGACGGTGGAGCCAGACATGGCGGTGTGGCGCGCGCGGCTGGCGCGCTGGATCGCGCTGGCGCACGTGGTCAAGGTCAGCCAGGAGGACATCGAGCTGCTGTATCCGCAGCAGGATCCGTTCGCCATCGCCCGCAGCTGGCTGCAGCAGGGGCCGTCGCTGGTGGTGATGACCCTGGGCGGCGACGGCGCGGTGGCCTGGCGCGGCGACAGCGAAGCGCGCGTGCCCGGCCGCGTGGTGCAGGTGGTCGATACGGTCGGCGCCGGCGACAGCTTCCAGGCGGCGCTGCTGCAGCAGTTGCCCGATCCGGCCGCGCTGGCCGCGCTGGGCAGCGAGCCGGCCGCGCTGGAGCGCCTG
>NZ_AQOI01000474.1:0-3133 GCF_000364665.1 Xanthomonas sp. SHU 199 | reverse complement strand
GGCGTAGACGATGGACACGATGCCCAGCGGCAGGCAGCAGAACAGCGTGGACAGGATCGCCCAGACCATGTTGTTGGGCACATAGACGCCCGCGTTGGGCGCTGCTGGTGGTTCGGGCTGGTTCACTGTCCGCTCGGTCCTTCGCACTGGACGCCACGGCCTGTGGCGTCTCCCCTGCGGTTAATTTACCCGAAGCGCGTGCCCAGGGCACCTGCGCCGCACTCAGGCGGCATCGCCACGCAGCCTTCTCACCTGCGCCTCCAGCGTCTCGGCGGTGGCCTGGGCCCCGGGCACCGGCGCATCGGCGATCACCTCGATGTGGGCGCGGAAACGCCGCGGCACGCGCATGCGCCGCAGCCGCGAATCGCGCTTGCTCCACATGCTGGTCCACATGTTGCGCAGCGCCATCGGCACCACCGGCACCGCGCGCCGGGCCAGGATCTTCTCCACGCCGGACTTGAACGCGGCGATCTCGCCGTCCTTGGTCAGCGCGCCTTCGGGGAAGATGCACACCAGCTCGCCCTCGGCCAGCGCGGCGTCGATGGCGTCGAACGCGCGCTGCATCAGCTCGGGATCCTCGCGCGCCCCGGCGATCGGAATCGCCTTGGCGGTGCGGAAGATCCAGCGCATCACCGGAATGTTGAAGATGCGGTAGTACATGACGAAGCGCACCGGTCGCGGGATCGCCGCGGCCAGCACCAGCGCGTCCATGTAGCTGACGTGGTTGCACACGATCAGCGCCGCGCCCTCCTCGGGCACGTGGCGTTCGACGCCGTGCAGGCGCAGCCGGTACAGGGTGCGCACCATCACCCAGCTGAGGAAGCGCATCAGGAACTCGGGCACGATGCTGAAGATCCAGATCGCCACCACCGCGTTGGCGATGGCCAGCGCCAGGAACACCTGCGGGATGCTCAGCCCGGGCATCGGGATGCGCACGCCGAACAGGTGCAACTGCTGCATCTGCAGGGCGATGCCGATCATCGCCGCCAGCACGATGAACAGCGAGTTCTGGATGTTGAGCCCGGCGATGACGCGCGACAGTTCCGCCTTCGGCGTGCGACTCTGGATCAGCGCGAACAGCGGCACCACGAACAGGCCGGTGCACAGGCCGATGCCGACCAGGTCGAGCATGATCCGCCAGCTGCCGGCCTGGTGGACGAACTGGCCGATGCCCAGGCCGGTCTGCAGCGCGGCGCCAGGGCGTGCGAAGTACAGGTCGAGCATGAAGGCGCTGATGCCGAACGCGCCCAGCGGCACCAGGCCGATCTCGACGGTGCGCCCGGACAGCTTCTCGCACAGCAACGAGCCGGTGCCGGTGCCGATCGAGAACAGCGCCAGGGCGAAGATGTACAGGTCCTGCGCGCCGCCCAGGTTGAGTTCGGCGTAGGTCGGCAACTGCGCGGTGAGCACGGTGCCGACGAACCAGAACCAGGACACGCCGAGCACGGCGTTGCGCACCGCCAGCTGGCGCCGGGTCAGGCGCATGATCGCCAGCGATTCCGGCAGCGGGTTCCAGTTGATCTTCAGCTCGGGGGCGCCCGCGTCGACCTTGGGGATGCAGCGCGCCATCAGGTTGCCGGTGACCGCCAGCGCGACCACCGCGGTGGCGGCGGCCACCGGCCCGTGGCTGCCGGCGATCTGGAAGATCAGCCCGCCCAGGATCATGCCGCACAGGATCGAGATCGAGGTGCCCATCTCGACCAGGCCGTTGCCGCCGGTCAGTTCTTCCGGTTTGAGCACCGACGGCAGGATCGAATACTTCACCGGCCCGAACAGGGTCGACTGCAGGCCGGTGCAGAACAGCGCCACCAGCAGCACCGCCATGTTCTCGGTCAGGAAGCCGACCGCGGCCAGCGACATGATGCCGATCTCCATCGTGGTGGTGATGACCACCAGCCGCGACTTTTCCAGCTTCTCGGCGATCTGCCCGGCCAGCGAGGAGAACAGGAAGTACGGCAGGATGAACAATGCCGGCGCCAGGTTGGTGTACAGCGTGCGCTGCTCCGGGGTCACGCCCAGGTAGAACAGCAGGCCGATGATCGCCTGCCGGTACACGTTGTCGTTGAACGCGCCCAGCGACTGGACCACGAAGAACGGCAGAAAGCGGCGTTGCCGCAACAGGGCGAACTGGCTGTGGGCGGACATGCAGGCTCCTTTGCGAACGCGCGCAGCCTAGCAGGTTCGCCGCGCGCGCAGGCGCGGCGCGCGGCGGCCGGCGCTGGCGCTGTCGGTTGCGGCCTGCAGGGCGTCGCGCTGGGCGCGCAGCAGGGCGATGAAGGCGCGTGCGGCGGGGGTCGGATCCGGCCGCCACACGGCGTAGGTGAGGAAGCGGAAGCGCTCGCGCAATGCCACCGTCGCCACGCCGTGCATGCCGGTGGCCATGGTCTGTGGCACCACCGCCAGGCCCAGGTCCTCGGCCACCAGTTGCCGCTGCAGGTCGGCATGGGTGACCTCGTACTGCAGGCGCTGGCGCAGGCCGGCGGCGGCGAAGGCGCGGTCGATGATGCCGCGCACGCCGGCGCCGGGGATCAGCCCGGCCATCGGCGCGTCTTCCAGGTCGCGCAGGGAGACCTGGCGGCGCGCGGCGAAGCGGTTGCCAGGTGCGGCGATCAGCGCCAGCGGTTCCTCGTGCAGCAGCAGGTGTTGCGGCGGCAGCGCCACGTGCGGGCCGACCCCGACCAGGGCCACGTCGAGCCGGCCTTCGCCCAGTTCCAGCAGCAGCGCATCGCTCATGCCGGTGCGCAAGTGCACGTCGACCGCGCTGTGCGCCTCGCGGAAGCGGCGTAGCACCGCCGGCACCTGCACTGCGTTCAACGAGGAGATCTGCCCGATCTGCAGGCGGCCGCGCACCGTGCCCAGGGTCTGCGCCATTTCCTCGTGCAGGCGTTCGGCGGCGCGCAGGGTGGCGCGCGCGTTGTGCAGGAACACCTCGCCGGCGGCGGTGGCCCGCACGTGGCGCGCCCCGCGTTCGAACAGGCGCGCGCCCAGCGCCTGCTCGATCTTGGCGATCTGGTGGCTCAGCGCCGACTGCACGGTGTGGCAACGGCGCGCGGCCGCGGTGAAGCTGCCTTCCTCGGCGACGGCGACGGCGAATTCGAGCTGGCGCAGGGTCAGCATGATGGTGCCCAGCGCG
>NZ_AQOI01000473.1:0-2396 GCF_000364665.1 Xanthomonas sp. SHU 199 | reverse complement strand
GGCAGCCGATCGGCACTGCTGCCGCAGGCGTGCGTCGCCCGTGATCGCAGTGCACGCCTCATGCTGTGCGCCCGAGCCGCTTGCGCCATTGCTGACGCAGCCACAGGCGGATGTTGTAGCGGCGCTTGCGGCTCATGAACGGGTAGCGCAGGGTGATGCCGAGCAGGCCGCGCAGCGTGTCCAGCCGCGGCGCCTGCGCGGGCAGGGCGTCGCAGCGCACCGAGATGCGGTCGCAGCCGGCGTCGTGGGTGCGGTGGATGACGTCGGCACGCATGATCAGCAGGTCGCCGACCGCGAGGTGCGGCACCACCTTGTGCGCTTCCAGGTCGAAGCCGATCTTCCAGCCGGGGCTGGCGTCGTACAGATCCTCGATCGCGTACCAGTCGCCGATGGCCAGGGCCTCGCCAGGAAAGCGCAGCCGGAACCAGTCCAGCGTGTCGGCCTCCACGCAGCGGAAGCGCAGCGCGCCGCGGCCCTGGATGCGCTGGTGCAACTGCGGATCCAGCCGCGCGACCACGTCGTCGGCGACGATGGCCACGTTGGCCAGGCCGGCATCGGGCTTGCGCACCGGCATGTAGCAGATCAGGTAGTTGCGGTGGTCGCCATGCAGGAAATAGCTGAAGTGGTCCAGGTGCCAGTTGAGCGCGCCGCCCGGCGCGGTCTTCGGATCGCGGTGCTGGTCGAACGGCAGACGCAGGCTCGGCGCGGCATGGCTTTCGCGGATGCGGATGGCGCAGTAGCCGAAGCGATCGACCGCGATCGCCAGGCCCATGGCCGCGGCCACCGCCGGCACGGTGGCGGCGATGCGGGCCTGGATGCGCTGCATGTCCGCCGCCGGCAGGTCGCCGATCACGCCGTCGTGGAACTTCTCGGCGCCTTCCAGGAAGCGCAGCAGGCTGTCGGGAATGTCGCCGTCGCCCAGGAAGCCGCGGACCACCGCATACCCGTGCTGCTGCAGCGCCTCGGCGATGTCGGTGCTGGGCATGGTGCGGGTTCCTTCGGCGCGGGGGCGGTGGTGGGGCGGCGCTCCAGTCCGGACGCCGCCTGCGTCCGAGGCGGCGGCCCCGGCGAACCGGCCGGCCTGTCGGCGCGGGAATCACACTATCTCGAAAACAGATGGCAGTGGTGAAAAAAATGCGTTTGAAAGATCGCTGCCACCTCCACAGACTGCGCCCCTCCCCACGATCCGGTGTCCGTCCATGGAAACGACTTCGCATCCGCCGATGCGCCGCGGCCTGGTGCTGCTGATGGCCACCGCCACCGGCCTGGCGGTGGCCAGCAACTACTACGCGCAGCCGCTGCTGGAGGTGCTGGCGCAGACCTTCGCCATCGACGTGCGCCGCGCCGGTGCGGTGGTCACCACCGCGCAGTTGGCCTACGCCGCCGGCCTGCTGTTCCTGGTGCCGCTGGGCGATCGTTTCGAGCGCCGCAGCCTGATCGTCGGCCTGTACGCGCTCAGCGCGGTCGGCCTGCTGGTCAGCGCGATGGCGCACAGCTTCGCGCTGCTGCTGCTGGGTACGCTGATCACCGGCCTGAGTTCGGTGGCGGCGCAGATCCTGGTGCCGTTCGCCGCGACCCTGGCCGCGCCGCACGAGCGCGGCCGGGTCATCGGCACGGTGATGAGCGGCCTGCTGCTGGGCATCTTGCTGGCGCGCACGGCCTCCGGGCTGCTGGCCGGGATCGGCGGCTGGCACACCGTGTACTGGGTCGCGGCGGCGCTGATCCTGGTGGCCTCCGGGCTGCTGTGGCGCGGCCTGCCGCGGCACCCCGGCAACCCGCACCTGTCCTATCCGCACCTGATCGGTTCGGTGCTGGCGCTGCTGCGCGACGAGCCGGTGCTGCGCGCGCGCTCGGTGCTGGGCGGGCTGCTGTTCGCCGGCTTCAGCATGTTCTGGACCACCCTGGCGTTCCTGCTGTCCGGCCCGGACTACCGCTACGGCACCGCCACCATCGGCCTGTTCGGGCTGATCGGCGCGGCCGGCGCGTTCGCCGCCAACCTGTCCGGCAAGCTGTCCGACCGCGGCGCCGGCCATCTGGTCGGCTGGGGCGGCCTGGTCATGCTGCTGCTGTCGTGGTTGCTGTTGCTCGGCGCGCCGCACTCGCTGTGGCTGCTGATCGCCGGGGTGGTGCTGCTGGACGTGGCGGTGCAGGGCGTGCACATCGGCAACCAGAGCGTGATCTACCAACTGGATCCGGCCGCGCGCAACCGCATCACCTCGGCCTACGTCACCTGCTACTTCATCGGCGGTGCGATCGGGTCCAGCCTCGGCACCGCGGCCTATGCCTACGCCGGCTGGCGCGGGGTAGCGCTCGGCGGCGCGGCGCTGGCGGTGGTGGCGCTGCTGTGGATGGGCCTCAGCGTGCGGCCGGCGCGGCAAGCGCCGGCGCAGGCGCCA
>NZ_AQOI01000472.1:0-2278 GCF_000364665.1 Xanthomonas sp. SHU 199 | reverse complement strand
CGCCACGCCGCGCGCGGCGCCGCCGGCGCCCAGCAGCAGCGCACGGCGGCCGCGCAGGTCCAGGCCATTGCGGCCGGTCAGATCGCGCACCAGGCCGGCGCCGTCGGTGTTGTCGCCATGCCACTGGCCGTCGCGGAAGCTGAGGGTGTTGACCGCACCGGCCGACTGCGCGCGTGCGCTGTGCACCACGCTGAGGGCGAACGCGGCTTCCTTCAGCGGCAAGGTGACGTTGGCGCCGACACCGCCGTCGGCGGCGAAGGCGGCCAGCGCCGCGGCGAACCCGTCGGCCTGGACGTCGATCGCCTCGTACTGCAGGGCGATGCCGGTCTGCTTGGCGAAGGCGGCATGGATGTGCGGCGACAGCGAATGGGCGACGGGATGGCCGAACACGGCAAAACGGGAGTTGGGCATGGAGCGCTCGTTGGTTGTTTTAGACTGGCGGCGACATTCCATGGAATCCCTCATGCGGACCCCTGCCCTGCCGCTCGCGCTGGCCGCGAGTTTACTCTGCGCGCCGTGTGCGTTCGCGCTTTCCGAATTCGGCATCGAGGGCATGGGCGTGGTATCGACCGCCGCCGACGAGACCCGCGCCAGCGTCGCGCCCGACGGCCAGCGCATCGTCTGGGCCAGTCCCGACCGCCCCGGCGGGCCCGGCGGCGGCGACCTGTGGCAGGCCGTGCTGCGCGACGGGCGCTGGCGCGACCCGCAACCGCTGCCGGCGCCCGTGAACTCGCCGAGCCTGGACAGCGACCCGTTCTTCAGCGCCGATGGGCGCTGGCTGTACTTCGCCTCGGATCGCCCCGGCGGCCTTGGCGGCAGCGACCTGTACCGCGCGCCGGTACTGGCCGACGGCGGCTACGGCGCGCCGCAGAACCTGGGCGCGGCAGTGAATTCGCCGGGCAACGAGCGTGCGCCGACCCTGTCGCTGGACGGCACGCGGCTGCTGTTCGCCAGCGACGGCCATGGCGGCGCCGGTGGCCTGGACCTGTTCGTGGCGCGCCAGGAGGGCCAGGCGTTCGCAGCACCGCAGGCGTTGGCCGGGGTCAACAGCGCCGACGACGAGACCGATGCGGCGTGGCTCGGCGACGGCCGTGCGCTGCTGTTCGCGCGTGCCCATGGCGGTACGAGCAGCCAGGTGCTGCTGGCGCAATGCGCCGGCGGCCGCTACGTGGATCCGCAGCCGCTGTCGCTGTCGTTCAACGGCAGCGACGGCCACACCGCCGGCGCCGTGCTGGATGCCTCCAAGCCCAGCGAACTGCTGCTGTCCGGCAGCGCCCGCGCGCCGAAGGCCGGCAAGCGCGACCTGTACCGGATCAAGGCACCGGCCGCCACCGGTAGCGGCGACTGCAGGTAAGCGGATTGCGCGGCGACGCGAGGCAGATGCCGGTCTGCTGCCGCGCCGACACACAACAAGCGGGACCACAAGGCCGTTGTGGGAGGGACTTCAGTCCCGACGCATGGCACTCGACGCATCGCCCGGTTGCTGCACGCGCGCATTCCGCTCGGATCAGAGGCTCCCTGAAATGGCTGCCACCGTCCTCAGCCCAGCATCATGATGCGCAGCGACGATCGGGGCAGGCACGCAAGAGCCTGGATCGCACTGCGATCGGCGCATCGCCTCAATACACATCGCGCCGATAGCGCCCATCCGCGCTGAGCGCATCCAGCGTGTCCTCGCCCAGGATCTCGCGCAACGCCGTATCCACGCCGCGCGCCATGCCGGCGAGGCTGCCGCAGACGTACACGGTGGCGCCGCGCGCCACCCAGTCGCGGACCGCGTCGGCAGACTCGCGCAACCCGTCCTGCGCGTAGCGCTTGTGCGGCTGGTCGCGCGAGAACAGCAGGTCCAGGCGCTGCAGATGGCCGGCGTCGCGCCAGGCCCGCAGCTCGTCGCCGAACAGCGCATCGTGCGCGGCATTGCGTTCGCCGAACAACAGCCAGTGCCCCTGCACACCGGCCTGCGCGGCCTCACGCAGCAGGCTGCGCAGGCCGGCGATACCGGTGCCGTTGCCGATCAGCAGCATGGGCGCATCGCCATGCCGGCGGAACCCGGGGTTGGCGCGCACCTGCGCGCGCAGCACCGCGCCCACCGGCGCATGCTGGCACAGCCAGCCGGCGCCCACGCCGGGGCGGCCGTCGTCGCGCAGGGTCAGGCGCACCACCAATTGCAGCAGCCCGTCGGCCGGCACCGAAGCGATCGAGTATTCGCGCAGCGGCAGGGTCGGCAGCGCGTCCACCCAGGCCTGCAGGTCGTCGCCCGGCGTTGGCGGCGTCAGCG
>NZ_AQOI01000471.1:0-3530 GCF_000364665.1 Xanthomonas sp. SHU 199 | reverse complement strand
TGCCACAGCGGCTGCCGCAGGCCATCGGCCTGTACCGTCTGTTCCGCGTCCAGCGCCTGTGCGGCGAGCCAGGTGCGGATCGCGTCGGCCGCATGGCAGGGCTGCACTTCCAGGATGTCGCCGGCATGCCAGTGCGCCTGCGGCGGCGGCACCAGGTCGATACGCCACACCGGCGCGCCGGCGCTGCCGGGATTGAGCAGGACGCGACCGGCCAGGCCCCAGTCCAGCGGCTCCGGCGCCTGCAGCACCGGCGCCGACGCCGCCACGCCGGTGAGCGCAGACAGTTGCCATTGCCACTGCGCCAGTGCCTGCGGATCGGCGTTGTCCACTTCCAGTGGCGGGAACAGCGCCTGTGCGCCCTGCGCGTCCAGCCAGTGCTGCACCTCCCGCGAGAAGCCGCAGAACTGCGGGTACTGGCGATCGCCCAGGCCGAGCATGGCGTAGCGCAGCTCCGGCAGGGCCTGCGCCTGGCGCAGCACGCGGCGCACGAAGCCGCGCGCCGCGTCCGGCGGTTCGCCGTCGCCGAAGGTGCTGACCACGAACAGCGCGCGCTGGCTGCCGCGCAGCTGGGCCAGGTCCAGCTGCGCCAGCGAACGCACCTCCACCGCCAGCCCGGCGGCCTGCAATTGCGCGGCGGTCTGCCAGGCCAGGCGCTCGGCCAGGCCGCTCTGGCTGGCGAAGCCCACCAGCCAGGCGCCGGCGGCATCGCCGACCAGCCCCGGCAGCGCGCGGCGCGCGGCGCGCAATGCGCGCTTCTTGCGCCGGCGGTCCAGGTACAGCATCCAGCCGGTGACGAAGAACAGCGACATGCACAGGCTCGCCAGCAGCATCGCCACGCGCCCGGGCAGGCCGAAGAAGCTGCCGCTGTGCAGTGCGAACATGCTGGTCAGCAGGCGCCGGCCCAGCGGTTGCTGCCGGTACTCCAGGTGGCGCAGGACGCGGCCACTGGCCGGATCGACCTCCACGCTGTCGTAGGCACGGTCGTGCGCCGGATCGGGCGGCAGGTAGCGGGCCACGATCGGCTGGCCGCTGCGGCCGGGCAGGCGCAGGTCCAGGTAGGCGCGCTGCGCGGCCGGCACGGTGGCGAGGGCCGCCTGCAGCCGCGCGTAGTCCACTGCCGGTGGCTTCCCGCCACGACCGCCCTCCTTCTCCTTGGGCGCGGCATCGCCGCCGAGCATCGCCACCAGCCCCTGCCGGTACCAGTCGTAGGACCAGTACAGCCCGGTCGCGGCGATCAGCAGGTACACCAGCAGACACCAGGTGCCGATCACCGAGTGCAGGCTCCACAGGAAGCTGCGTCCCTGCCGGTTCCACTCCACCGCCCACCAGGCGCGCCAGCTCCACCAGCGCCGCGGCCAGCGCAGGTACAGGCCGGACAGGCAGAAGAAGATCAGCACGAAGGCGCAAACCCCGGTGACCGCCTTGCCGCGCTCGCCGGCGGCCAGGCGCCGGTGCAGGTCTTCGACGAAGGAGAAGAACCCATCCAGGCGCGGCGCCGGCAGCACCGCGCCGGTGTAGGGGTCGAAGTACAGGCGGCCGCCGTCGCGGCCGGGCAGGCGCACCGCGGACGGCCGCGTGCCGGTCGGATCGATCAACACGCGGTTGCTGCGGTGCGCCCCTTCCAGGTCCAGGCGCCGCGCCAGTTCGGCCAGCGGCAGCGGCTGCTCGCCGGCGGCATGACGCGCGGCGATGGCGGCCAGCGGCGGATTGGCCAGGCGCACGATCTCGTCCTCGAAGGCGAGCGTGGCCCCGCTCAGGCCCATCACCGACAGCACCAGCCCGGCGCTGATGCCGAGCAGCCAGTGCAGCTGGAACAACAAGGACTTGATCACGTCGGCGCGGTGCGGGACAGGGCGGTCGCGCATTGTAAATGAGAACGCTTATCGCATGCGATTGATCCGTCGCCGCGCGACGTCTACCGCCAAACGTGACCCACGGCGCAGTTGCCATTTGCGGCACATCCAGCGGTCACCCGACAGACATCGAATCTCGCCAGTTTCTTCACCTCCCCTGACCAGCCGAGGTTCCTGCAATGTCCGTCTCCCTGCGCGGTTGTCTTGCCCTGCTTGCGCTGTTCGCCGCCCAGGCGGCAAGCGCCGCCACCAGCTGTCCCACGCTCTACGCCGGCGGCAAGGCGCCGACGCTCGACGCGTCGATCACCAGCCGCACCACCGAGGTCTGCCATACCGAATACGTGCTGATGGCCTCCGGCGTGACCAAGGGTCCGCTGTACTCGGCCGAGCACATCACCGACCAGCAGGTCGCCGGCGCCGAATCGATCGGCCGCGTCGGCTCCTTCCACGACGAGACCGGCATCCCGGCCGCCGACCGCTCGCATACCTCGGACTACACCAACTCCGGCTTCGACCGCGGCCACATGACCCCGGCCGGCGACGCCTCGACCACCAACTCGGAGAAGGAAACCTTCTCGATGGCCAACGTGGTCCCGCAGGACCACAAGCTCAACACCGGCGAGTGGGCGCGGATCGAAGAGCAGGTGCGTCAGCTGGCCAAGCAGCGCGGCGAGGTCTACGTGGTCACCGGCCCGGCCTTCGACAGCGGCACGCGCAGCAGCATCGGCGCCGACCACGTGCAGATCCCGGACTACGTGTGGAAGGCGGTGTACGAACCGGGCAACGGCGCGGCCGCCTACATGTGCGTCAACGACAGCACCATCAACTGCGACGTGGTGTCGATCAACGACGTCATCACCATGTCCGGCGTGGATCCGTTCCCGGCGATCAGCGCCAGCATGAAGGCCAACCCGATCGCGCTGACGTTGCCGTAAGCGGGGATTGGGGATTCGGGATTGGGGATTCGTAAAAGCATCCTGACATCCCTGCCCGGTTTGGGCGGCCGGCGGCGCGTGTGCGCCAGCCGGCCGCCATCGCGCGCGCCTCAGGCGGTGTGCGCGGTCATGGACTCGACCAGGGCCGAGAACACGGCACTGCAGGCGGCGCTGCCGCGTACGTCCTGGTGCATCACGATCCAGCTCTCCAGGCCGACGCGCACCTGCTGCGGCAGCACCGGCAGCAGCGCCGGCGTGCGCCGCGCCAGCGCGACCTGGCAGAAGCCGATGCCGCAGCCGGCGCGCAGCAAGGCCAGTTGCGCCAGGTCGCTGTCGGCGCGCAACGCGAACGCCTCGCGCCGCCACGGCGGCAGCGCACTGCGGGCGGCGCGCAGGAACGGCGTTTCCGTATCGAAGCCGATCAGCGCGTGCTGCGGCAGTTCCTCCAGCGCCTGCGGCAGGCCATGCCGGTCCACGTAGTCCTGGTGCGCGAACAGCGCCACTGCCACCTCGCCGACGCGGCGCGCGACCAGCACGTCCTGGGTGGGCCGGGTCATGCGTACCGCCACGTCGGCCTCGCGGTGCAGCAGGTCCTGCACCCGATTGCTCAACACCAGTTCCAGCCGCAGCTGCGGATGCGCGCGACGCAAGGCCGCCAGCACCGGCGGCAGCACTTCCGCGCCGATCACCTCGCTGGCGGCGATGCGCACCGTGCCGCGCACCGCATCGCCGTGGCGGCCCA
>NZ_AQOI01000470.1:0-358 GCF_000364665.1 Xanthomonas sp. SHU 199 | reverse complement strand
GCCGCGAAGCGGCTTCGGCTTGAATGAATTGTTAGGCCTCATGGCTAGTAGCCTCTGAGAGCCTCGCCTGAAAATTGGTTGCTAGCATCCGATCTACTGCGCCAAGAGCCTCAGCGGCCTGCTGCGGATCAAACTTGCCACCGTGCAGAACAGCGTCAGCCTGATTGTGAAGCGCATATGCAAGATGCGCTGCAGCGCGGACGGCCGGATCAGGAGTGTCACCGCTACCTAAGTGGTGTGCGAGCAACTGCCGAATCTCGTAGACGGCGAACGCCAACACTTGGTCTTGTGCGACGGTCATTCGGATGTTGCTCCTTGAGGCCTAACGCCTGAATTAAGCCGCGCCGCGAAGCGGCGT
>NZ_AQOI01000469.1:0-3878 GCF_000364665.1 Xanthomonas sp. SHU 199 | reverse complement strand
TGGGATCGCGTGTGGCGGTGGCGGTGGACGCGCTGGCCAGCAGCGTCGCCGGGCGCCGGCCGGTGCCGCGCCGCGCCAGCAGGTCGCCGTTGTCGGCCGGAGTGAGTCCGCGTACTTCCACGCGGCCGGTGCCCTTGCCGGTGATGCCGAGCTTGACCGCCGCCGCGTAGCTGAGGTCGATCAGCCGGTCGTCGTGGAACGGACCGCGGTCGTTGATCCGCACCACCACCGACTCGCCGTTGTCCAGGTTGGTGACCAGGGCGAAGCTGGGCAGCGGCAGGGTCTTGTGCGCGGCGGTGAACGCGTACATGTCGTAGACCTCGCGGTTGGAGGTCAGCCGACCATGGAACTTGCTGCCGTAGTACGAGGCGGTGCCGCGCTCGACGTAGCTGTGCGGATCGTCGATGACCACGTACTCGCGGCCCAGCACCATGTACGGGGAGCGGTTGCCGATCGCCGAGCGCGGCTCGTCGGTGACCAGCGGCTCGGGAATGCAGGCGACGTTGGGCACGTAGTCCGGGGTGCTGTCGCGCACGCCGGGCGCGTACAGGCCGCCGGCGGTGTAGTTGCCGCGCTTGGACGGATCTTCCTTGGCCGGCGCGTAGGGCGAGGTCGACGGACAACCGGTGGCGACGTGCGCCGGCCCCTTGCCCTCGACCCGGATGCCGGGCCCGGCGCCGCCGGCGGTCTTCTTCGGGGCGCTGCTGCAGGCGGCCAGCGCCAGCACAGCGACGACGGGAGCGATCCGGAGCAGCGCGTTCGGGTTCATGCCGGGGGTAACTCCTTGCCGGCGATGGCCTGAGACAGTTGGTAGACGGCCATCGCGTACATCTTGGAATTGTTGTAGCGGGTGATCGCGTAGTAGTTCTGGAAGCCGAGCCAGTACTGCTTGCCGGCGCTGCCGTCGAGCGTGATCGGCGTGGCGCCGCCAGCGGCTGCCGGCACCGGCGCGGTCGGCATGTAGCCGCGCGCGGCCAGGTCGGCCAGGGTGTAGGTCGGCGTCCAGTCGGTCGGATTGAATTCCTCGGCGCCCGGGCGCAGCGTCGCCGGCACCGCGACCACGCCGTCGCGCACCCAGCCGCCCTTCTTGACGAAGTAGTTGGCGATGGACGAGAACGCGTCGTCGTAGTCGGTGAACAGATTGCGCTTGCCGTCGCCGTCGCCATCGACCGCGAACTGGCGGTAGCTGGACGGCATGAACTGGCCCAGGCCCATCGCGCCGGCGTAGCTGCCGATCAGGCCGGTGATGTCCAAATTCTCCTCGCGCGCCAGCGCGAACAGCTGGCCGAGCTCATCGCGGAAGAACAGTTCGCGGCGCACCTCGCGCTCGAGCTTGACCGGGTCGCCGCTGCGCGGATAGCGGAACGCCAGCGTGTACAGCGCATCCAGCACGCGGTAGGAGCCGGCGTTCTTGCCGTAGCTGGTTTCCACGCCGATGATCGCGACGATGACCTCGGCCGGCACGCCGGTGCGCGCCTGCACCCGCTGCAGTTCGTCGCGATGCGTGGCCAGGAACGCGCGGCCGCCGTCGATCCGCGCCTGGCTGATGAACATCGGCCGGTATTCGCTCCACGGCTTGACCCGCTCGGCCGGGCGCGACATCGCCGCGACGATCGCATCCTTGAACTGGGCCTGCGCCAGGGTCGCCTCGATCTGCCCCGGATCCATGCCGTACTTGGCCGCGGTGTCGCGGACGAAGTTGGCGCGGGCGACCTCGAACGGGACCGGGGTCAGGTCCACCGGCGGTGCCTGCACCACTTCCGGCGCGGCCTCGGCCGGCGGCGCCGGACGCGGCGCAGGCGGCGGTGCGCTGGCCTGCGGCGGCGACGGAGGCGCCTTGGGCTGGGTCGCGCATGCGACCAGGCCAAGCGTGAGCAGGCAAATCAGCGAGCGTCGGATCATGCCGGCAGACTAACAGATTCAAGATGAATTTCTACCAATAACGCCATGAAACAAAAGAACTTTGCTCCAGGTCAAGTGCGCCCGCAGCATGACCTGCCGGCATGCACCGGGTGCGCGCCCCGGCACGGGCGTGGCGACGGCACAAAAAAGCCGCCGGGGTTGCCCCCGGCGGCCTGGCCTGACGCATGGCGCCCCACTCAGAACGGCGCGTCGATGTCGACCACGTCGATCAGCTTGTGATTGACGAATTCCTTGATACCTAGCCCGATCAGTTCGCGCCCGTAGCCGGAACGGCGCACGCCGCCGAACGGCAGGTCGGCCTTGACCATGGTCGGGTGGTTGACGAACACCATGCCGGTGGAGATGCGCCTGGCCACCGCCACGCCGCGCGCATCGTCGCCGGTGAACACCGAGCCGCCCAGGCCGAACGGCGAATCGTTGGCGATGCGCACCGCGTCGTCCTCGTCCCGGGCGCGGAACAGCATCGACACCGGGCCGAAGAATTCCTGGTGGTAGGCCGGGTTGTCCGGGGCGACGTCGGTGAGGAAGGTCGGCTGCACGAACGCGCCATGCACCGGCACCGGCGGCCCGACCTCGGTCGCGGTGGCGCCATGCCTGACCGCCTCGGCGATCTGCCGCTTCAGGTCGTCGGCGGCACCCTGCGAAGACAGCGGCGCCAGGGTGGTCGCCGGATCCATCGGATCGCCGGCCCGCAGCGCCGCCACGCCGGCGCGGTAGCGCTGCAGGAATTCCTCGTACACCTCCTGCACCACGATCATGCGCTTGGACGACACGCAGACCTGCCCGCCGTTCCAGTGGCGGCCGAACACCGCCCACTTCACCGTCTTCTCCAGCGGCGCATCGTCCAGCACCACGAAGGCGTCGGCACCGCCCAGTTCCATGGTCGACTTCTTCAGCGCCTTGGCCGCCTGGGCCGCGACGATGGCGCCGGCACCTTCCGACCCGGTGAGCGCCACGCCGTGCACGCGCGGATCGTTGAGGATGGTCTCCACCTGGCCGCGGGTGGCGTAGAGATTGGCGAAGGCCCCGGCCGGCAGCCCGGCTTCGGCCATCAGCGCTTGGAACTTGGCCGCGCACTGCGGCACGTTGGAGGCGTGCTTGAGCAACACGGTGTTGCCGGCCGACAGTTGCGGCGCGATGATCCGCGCGATCTGGTAGTACGGGAAATTCCACGGTTCGATCGCCAGCAGCACGCCCAGCGGCTCGTGCACCACCATCGCCCTGCCCTCGGCCGGATCGGCCACCGGCAGATGCTCCGGCGCCAGCAAGCGCTCGGCGTTGACCGCGTAGTACTCGAAGATGTCCGCCGACAGTCGCACCTCGGCTTCGGCCTCGCCGATCAGCTTGCCCATCTCCAGCGTCAGCAGGCATGCGTACTCGCGGGTGTTGGCGCGCAGCAGCCGCGCCGCGGCATGCATCACCCTGGCGCGTTCGGCGAACGGGGCCTGCTTCCATTGCTGGAACGCGGCGTCGGCGGCATCGATCGCGGCCAGTACCTGCGCATCGGTGGCCTCCGGGAAGCTGGCGAGCAATTCGCCGGTATAAGGATTGCGGGTCGCATAGGTCATGGTGGTGTCCTCGTGGAAGGTCGGAAAGCGCCGGACGCCTCGCGCCGGCGCGGGAAGCGGTTGGGTCAGGCGGCCAGTTCCTTCACCGCCTGCACCATGCGGTTGAGCACCGCGGCGGCGTCGCCGTAGACCATGTCGCAGTTGTCGCCGTAGAACAGCAGGTTCTCCACGCCGGCGTAGCCCTTGCCCTGGCCGCGCTTGATCACGTAGACCTGATGCGCCTGGTCGGCGTTGAGGATCGGCATGCCGTAGATCGGCGAGGCCTTGTCGGCGCGCGCCGCCGGATTGACCACGTCGTTGGCGCCGATCACCAGCGCCACGTCGGTGCTGGCGAAGCTGTCGTTGATGTCCTCCATGTCGTAGATCAGGTCGTAGGGCACCCCTGCT
>NZ_AQOI01000468.1:0-4340 GCF_000364665.1 Xanthomonas sp. SHU 199 | reverse complement strand
CAGCAGCACGTTCATGTGCCCGGGCATGCGCCCGGCGACCGGATGGATGGCGAACTTCACGTCGACGCCGGCGGCCTGCAGCAGCTTCACCAGTTCGTACAGCCGGCCCTGCGCCTGCGCCACGGCCAGGCCGTAACCGGGCACGATGATCACGCTGGAGGCGTAGCGCATCGACGTCGCCGCATCGCCCGGCTCGACCGCGGTCATGCGGCCCTGCACGTCGCCCTGCACGACCGCGGCGCCGTCGCCGAAATTGCTGAACAGCACGTTGCCCAGCGAGCGGTTCATCGCCTTGGCCATCAGCACCGTCAGCAGGGTGCCGGCCGAGCCGACCACCATGCCGGCGATCATCAGCGCCGGGTTCTGCAGGGCGAAGCCTTCCAGGCCCACCGCCAGGCCGGTGAAGGCGTTGTACAGCGAGATCACCACCGGCATGTCGGCGCCGCCGATCGGCAGCGTCATCAGCACGCCGAAGCCCAGCGCGGCGATGAAGAACGCCGGCGCCGCCCAGGCGCCGCCCGTGCCGGTGACCACCAGCGCGCCGAGCACCAGCGCGGCCAGGAACACCACAGCATTGAACGCGCTCTGCCCCTTGAACCGCCATGCCGTGTCGATGCGGCCATCGAGCTTGGCCCAGGCGATCACCGAGCCGGACAGCGAGATCGCGCCGATCAGCGCACCGAGTACGGTCACCGCCAGGTGCAGGCCGCCCTGCTGCGGCTGCCGCGCGGTCAGCGCGACCCCGGCCACCGCCGCGGCGGCGCCGCCGCCCATGCCGTTGTACAGCGCCACCATCTGCGGCATCGCGGTCACCGCGACACGGCGGCCGCTGCGCCAGGCCCAGGCACCGCCCAGCAGCAACGCCAGCAGCGCCAGGGCCAGGTTGGTCAGCGCGTGCGGACGCGCCGCGGGCTGCAGGTCGGCGAGATAGCCGAAGGCGGCGGCCACCGCGACCAGCATGCCGATCCCGGCCAGGACGATGCCGCGCAGCGCGGTCATCGGCGAGGACATGCGCTTGAGGCCGAGGATGAACAGCAACGCGGCGGCGAACCCGCTCAGTTCCACCAGGAGCGAGAGCATGGCGCTACTCCTTCGCGGCCGGCGCGGCGCTGGGCTTGAACATCGCCAGCATGCGGTCGGTGACTACGTAGCCGCCGGCGGCATTGCCGGCGCCCAGCAGCACGCCGACGAAACCGATCGCCTGGCCGGCGACGGTGTCGGCATTGAACAGCGCGTGCATCGCGCCGACCACGACGATGCCGTGGACGAAGTTGGACCCGGACATCAGCGGCGTGTGCAGGATCGACGGCACCTTGCCGATCACTTCGTAGCCGGTGAACGCGGCCAGCATGAACACGTACAACGCGATCAGCCAGCTCATCGACAGATCGAGGGACATGACTCAGGACTCCTTGGTGGGAACGGGCGCGGCGGCCGGCACCGGTGGGTGGCAGAGGCGGCCGTCATGGGTGAGCGCGGTGCCGGCGACCACCGCATCGTCGAAGTCCGGCGCCAGTGCGCCGTCGCGCACCAGCAGGTCGAGCAACCCCAGCAGGTTCTTGGCGTACAGCTCGCTGGCGTGCTGGGCCAACGCCGAAGGCACGTTGCGCGGGGCGACGAGGGTGACCGGTCCGACGTCCACGGTCTGCCCCGGCACGCTGCCTTCGCAGTTGCCGCCGCTGTCGGCGGCGAGATCGACGATCACCGCGCCGGGCTTCATGCCGGCGATCTGCTCGCGGTCGATCAGGATCGGCGCGGTGCGCCCGGGCACGTTGGCGGTGGTGATGATCAGATCGGCCTGCTGGATGTGCTGGGTCAGCACCGCCGCGGCCTTGGCCCGCTCCTCGGCGCTGAGTTCGCGCGCATAGCCGCCCTCGCCGCGCGCGTCGATGCCGGTGTCGACGAAGCGCGCGCCGACCGACTGCGCCTGCTCGCGGGTTTCCGGACGCACGTCGTAGCCTTCGGTGATCGCGCCTAGCCGGTGCGCGGTGGCCAGCGCCTGCAGGCCGGCCACGCCCAGGCCCATCACCAGCACGCGCGCGGCACGCAGCGAACCGACCGCGGTGGTCATCATCGGCAGGATGCGCGGCAGATGCACGGCGCCGAGCAGCGGCGCGTAGTAGCCGGCCAGTGCGGCCTGACTGGACAGCACGTCCAGCGCCTGCGCGCGGCTGATGCGCGGCACCGTCTCCATCGCGAAGGCGGTGATGCGGCGTTCGCACAGCAGCTCCAGCAGGCCCGGCAGCTTGGCCGGGTACAGCATCGCGATCAGCATGCTGCCCGGGCGCAGCGCCGCCACCGTGCGCAGCGATGGTGCCTGCACCGCCAGCAGCAGGTCCGCACCGGCCACCACCTCTTGCGCATCGTCGAGCACGGTGGCGCCGGCATAGGCCGCATCCGGCAGCCGCGAACCGCTGCCGGCACCGGCCTGCAGGCGCAATTGCGCGCCCAGCCTGGCCAGCTTCGGCAGCACCGCGGGCACCATCGCCACGCGGCGCTCCTCGGCCTGTTCTTCCCTCAGGACTGCAACAGTGAACGCCATGATCGCGGCTCGCTTGGAGGACGCGTGCACTGTGCGCGCCGGCCGACGCGCGGGCATTGATCCGGATCAAGCGCGCTGCCGCATCACGCGCAAAAGAACGCGCGCGATGTCCGCAGCTAGGCGGCGGAACGCTGCGGTGTGACAGGGCGATGGCATCACGTGCGGACGATTGCAGTGCGTGGCGGCGCACGCCATCAAAGCCGCAAGACGCGGGCACCGACCGCTCGCGCCACGCGGGCGCGCGCCGGGTGGCCGCCGGCGTTGCGCGCGCGGGCTACAGGGTCGGGAACACCGGCGCGCTGCTGCAGGCTGGAATCGACCCGGCGAGCGTGGTCGCATAGGTCGAGGCCGCGCTGCTGTCCTCGCTCAAGCGCAGGTCGGATTGGTCCACGCCGATGCGCGCATTGCTGGCATGCAGCGTGGCGACATCGGCGGCCACGTGCGCCAGCACCAGCTCGAGCGGTGTCGCGGCGCTGTAGCCCTGCACCGTACTGCCCTTGCCGGCGGGCGTGTCCTGCGCGCGCAGTCCGTCGACCACGATCCCGGCGAAGGTCGGCACGCTGCCGCTGCGGCTGCCGCCGTGGTCGTGGCCGTACAGCGGCGTGATCACCAGGGGCTTGGCCACATCGAACAGGCAGGTGTTGCGGTAGAGCACGTCGCGCACCGGTCCGCCCTTGGCCAGGCCGGTCTTGATGCGCAGGCCGTTGTTGTCGGTGGCGACGATGCCGTCGGCGTCGTGGCCGACCAGGCGATTGCCGTCCACCAGCACGTTGCCGACGCCGTACATCACCTCGCTGCCGATGGAGATGCCGTGGGTGCCGTAGAAGCGCGAGTCGCGCACGGTGATGTCGGCCGAGCGCGCGGCGCTGGTCTTGATCGCGATGCCGTCGTCGCCGGCCATCACGTCGTTGTCGGCCAGGGTCGCATTGCGCACGCTGTCCAGATCCAGGCCGTCGGTGTTGGGGCTGTTGGCCGGCGCCCTGACCCGCACGCCCCACACGGTGACGCCGTCGCCGCCGTGCACGAAGACGTGGAAGTACGGCGCATTGACCAGGTTGACGTGGTAGAGCTGCAGATCGGCGACGTCCTGCGCGCGGATCAGGTCGGGCGCGTTCTGGGTCTGGCCGGCGGCCTTGGCGCCGCGCGCGAATTGCCACCAGCTGTCGCTGCCGCCGAGCATCGGCAGGTCGCCGCGGCCGTCGATAGTGCCCTGGTGGCCGGCGCCGTCACGCACGCCCATCACCCCCAGGCTGCGCCCCTGCAGGGTGATCAGCGCGCGGCAGCCGCCGCTGCGGGCCGCGGCCTGGCCGCAGGCGTTGCGGCCGGGCACCTGGTAGTCGGCGGGCTGGCGCGAGGCGAACAGGGTCACGCCGCTGTCGATCGCCAGCGTGGTGTCGCTGCGGATCGTCAACGGTCCGCTGAGGAAGGCGTTGCCGCTGCCGGCGCGCAGCAGCACCGCGCCGTGCGCACCGGCGGCGCAGCGGTCGAGCGCGGCCTGGATGCGCGCAGTGTCCGGCGCGCTGCGCTCCTGTGCGTCGGTGAAGCGGCGCTGCTGCGCCTGCAGGCTGGCATCCAGTGCCATGCACACCGGCGGCAAGTGCGGTTCGACCACATGGCGGGAATCGCCGGTCGCGGCAGCGCTGACGAACGCAGCGGCGGCGAGGACGCCGCCGGACACCAGCGCGACGCGCACAGGCTTGCTCATTGCCGGAGCGCGGCGTGCGACGGCGGCAGCGTGGCGGCGGGCGACGCCGCAGCGGCCGCAGGACGCGGCTCCGGCAGCTCGGCGACCGGCAGG
>NZ_AQOI01000467.1:0-1519 GCF_000364665.1 Xanthomonas sp. SHU 199 | reverse complement strand
CCGCCGGCAGCGGGGTCGCCGGCAGCGCCGGCCCGGTCCCGGCCGGCCCGTTCGCCGACAGCCTGGACCCGGCCACGATCCCGGCGCTGGCGCTGGACGTGGACGACCTGCGCTTCGGCGCGATGACCCTCGGCGCGGCCTCGCTGCGCACGCGCAAGCTCGCCGACGGCATGCAGGTGGACCAGCTGCACCTGCGTTCGGACAAGCAGAAGATCGACATCAGCGGCGACTGGCGCGGCAAGGGCGCCACCGCCCGGACCCAGCTCAACGCCAACGTCGACAGCCGCGACCTGGGCGAGTTGATGCAGAACCTGGACTTCGGCGGGCAGGTGCGCGGCGGCGAAGGCCAGCTGACGCTCAGCGCCGCCTGGCCGGGCACGCCGTCCGGCCTGCAGCTTGCCACGGTGCAGGGGCAGCTCGACGTGGCCGCGCGCAATGGGCAATTGCTGGAACTGAACCCGGGCGCAGGGCGCGTGCTCGGCCTGCTCAGCGTGGCGCAACTGCCGCGGCGGCTGATGTTCGATTTCCGCGACTTCTTCTCCAAGGGCTTCGCCTTCAACCGCATCGACGGCCAGATCCGTTTCGGCGACGGCCTGGCGCGCAGCGACAACCTGGTCATCGATGGCCCGGCCGCGGAGATCAAGGTGCGCGGCGAGGCCGACCTGCGCGCCCAGCAGTTCGACCAGACCATCGACGTCAATCCCAAGTCCGGCAACCTGCTGACCGTGGTCGGCGCGGTGGCCGGCGGGCCGGTCGGCGCGGCGGTCGGCGCCGCCGCCAACGCGGTGCTGGGCAAGCCGCTGGGCAACATCGGCGCGCGCACTTACCGGGTCACCGGGCCGTGGAAGGATCCCAAGGTGGACGTGATCGAGCGTGAATCCGCGCGGCCACCGGCGCCTGCCGCGACGCCGCCTGCTTCGTCCGGTAGGCCCTGAAAAGCCGGGATTGGGGATGCCAGCCTACGGCTGTTGAAAGCCGGGAGTGGGGATGGCGGCGGTTGCGCGCGATGCCGGTCTGCAAGGATGGCAGTGGCGCGGCGCCCTGCGCGTGCATGGGATGCGGTGCATTGCCTGGAGACCGCCGCGCTTCCCGCGCGCCTGCCGTGTTCAGACTGTGCCGCCCGCCGCTTGCGCTGCGCGCCTTCCTCCCCCATGTTGAGCCCATGAACGATCACGCCCTGAGTCTTGCCGAAACCCGCCTGTTGCTTCCCGCCGGCCTGGATGCCACCAGCCTGGAGCGCGCCTTCGGCACGCTGCTCGGCCCCGGCATCGATTTCGGCGACCTGTATTTCCAGCATTCGCGGCGCGAGAGCTGGAGCGTGGAGGACGGCATCGTCAAGGACGGCGCCCACTCCATCGAGCAGGGCGTGGGGGTGCGCGCGATCTCCGGCGAGAAGACCGGCTTCGCCTATTCCGACGACATCCACCGCGATGCGCTGCTGGCCGCCGCGCAGTCGGCGCGGGCCATCTCCCGCGACGGCGGCGCGCAGCCGGCGCACGCGCTGCAGCGCGGTGGCGGC
>NZ_AQOI01000466.1:0-2582 GCF_000364665.1 Xanthomonas sp. SHU 199 | reverse complement strand
CGGTGAGGCCACGCGCGCGCCAGCCCGACAGCGGCCGGCGCTGGGTGCGCCCGGCCAGCGCCGGGTCGAAGCCCGCCGGCAGCTTCACCTCCAGCCCCCACGGCTGGCCGCTCTGCCAGCCGGCGAGCTTGAGATAGTTGGCGGTGGAGGCCAGCGCATCGGGAATGCTGGCGACCAGGTCGCGGCGGCCGTCGCCATCGCCGTCCACGGCGACACGAGCGTAGGTGCTGGGCATGAACTGGGTATGGCCAAAGGCGCCGGCCCAGGACCCGGTCAGGCCCTCGGGCCGCAGGTCGCCGGCCTGCAGCAGCTTCAGCAGCGCGAACAGCTCGCTGCGGAAGAACGGCTGGCGGCGGCCTTCGCAGGACAGGGTCAGCAGCGACACCAGCAGCGGGCGCTTGCCGGAGATGCGGCCGTAGTCGCTCTCCACGCCCCACACCGCGACCACCGTCTCCGGGTCGACACCGTACTGCTGCGCCACCTGCGCGAGCAGGTCGCGATGCGCGGCGAGCATGGCGCGACCATCGTCGATGCGCTGGCTGTCGACCAGGCCGGCCAGGTAGTCCCAGATCGGCGTGGTGAACTCGGGCTGGGCGTCGAGCAGCGGCAGCACGCTCGGGTCCGGCTGCAGACCGGCAGTGAAGCGATCGAACGACGCCTCGGCGACACCCGCCTTGGCCGCGGCCGGGCGCAGGCCGGCCACGCAGCTGGCGAAGGCCGGATCGGGCGTGGACGGCGCCGCCGCGGGCGGGGTCTGCGCGAGCGCGCACGGGGCCGCCAGCAGCAGGATCCAGGCCAAACGCATCATCGAAACTTCCTCGCCGACGGCAGGGCCGACATCATAAACAACCGGCGCGTGTGCGCTCCGCTCACGCGGCGCGGGCGGCAGGCACGCGACCGGCAGCGCGTTCCGAGCGTGGCCTGGTTGGCGGATCGCGCGGCACGATGTCGCGGCCGCGACACGCATGGCGTTCGGGCCGCTGCGGCATTCCGTCGGAGCGCCAGAGGGCCAACGCTTGCCCCGCCAACGAACGGCGGTGTGCAGGCGTGCGCCCCGTCGGCGCGACGCGCGACGCTCAGTCCAGCGCGTCGAGGTAGTACCAGCGCCCGTCCTCGCGCACGAAGCGGCTGTGTTCGGTCATGCGCACGGCGCTGCCGCCGCCGATGCGATAGCGCGCCAGGAAGGCGACCTCGGCGCTGTCGGCGCCGGTCTGCAGCACGCGCTGCACGGTGAGGCCGAGCCACGCCGTGCGTGGATCGATCTCCACCTGCGGCGGACAGGTCGACGGATGCCAGCTCGCGCGCAGGTAATCGGCGTCCTGGCGCACGTAGGCGCTGTAGCGGGAGCGCATCAAGGATTCGGCATCCGGCGCAGGGGTGCCGGCGTGGTACGGCCCGCAGCACTGCGCGTACTCGCGCGGACGGCCGCAGGGGCAGGGATCGGCAAGGCGCGGGGCGGACGGAGACATGTGCCGATTGTGCCGGCTGCGGCGACACGGCGCACGCCGCGCACGCGTCGCGGCCGGTGGCGGCTATGCTTGCGGCCCCTTGCGCGGAGCGCCGGCGTGCTTGAGTCGATCCCCACCGAACTGCCATGGCTGCTGTGCATCGCCTTCGTCGCCGGGCTGGTGGACGCGGCGGTGGGCGGCGGCGGCCTGATCCAGTTGCCCGGGCTGTTCGCGACCTTGCCGCAACAGGCGCCCGCGGTGATCCTGGGCACCAACAAGTTCAGTTCCATGGCCGGCACCGGCACCGCCGCCTGGCGCTATGCGCGCCACGTGCGCCTGCCGTGGCGGCCGGTGCTGTACGCGACCGCCGCCGCGTTCGTGTTCGCCTTCCTCGGCGCCACGGCGGTGAGCCTGCTGCCGAAACAGGCGGTGCGCCCGCTGATCCTGGTGCTGCTGATCGCGATGCTGGGCTATACGCTGGTCAAGAAGGACTTCGGCGCGTTGCACCGCCCGCGCCACATCGGCCGCCGCGAACTGGCCATCGCGCTGGCGATCGGCGCGGCGATCGGCTTCTACGACGGCTTCTTCGGCCCGGGCACCGGCAGCTTCCTGATCTTCCTGTTCATCCGCTTCTTCGGCCTGGATTTCCTGCGCGCCTCGGCCGCCTCGAAGGTGGTGAACCTGGCCACCAACCTGGCCGCGCTGTGCTTCTTCGTGCCCAGCGGCAAGATCCTGCTGGCCGCGGCGGTGCCGATGGCCGTGGCCAACGTGGCCGGCGCGGTGACCGGCACGCGGCTGGCGCTGCGCGGCGGCACGCCGTTGATCCGGCAGTTGTTCCTGGTGCTGGTGGTGGTGCTGATCGGCAAGATGGGCTGGGATCTGCTGCGCTGAGTGCAGTGCGCGGCACCGTGTGGTTGCCGCGTGCCATCCCTCCCAACGATGGTGCAGCGCGCGGCCGATCGGCACGCGCGACCGCAAGTGCCGCTCAGTGGCCGCGGCGCTTGCCGCTCGCAGGCGCCGTCTTGGCTGCTGCAGCCTTGGCCGGCTTCGCAGGTTTGCTGCCTGTGCCTGCTTTCACCGGCTTCGCCGACGCCGACCGCACGGCTGGCCGCGTTGCCGCGGACGCAGCTGCCA
>NZ_AQOI01000465.1:0-1713 GCF_000364665.1 Xanthomonas sp. SHU 199 | reverse complement strand
TGGCCCTGGCCCTGACCGCGGCCCTGGCCGGCGCCCGCACCGGCGCCGGCACCGGCCGGACGCGGCTTGGCGTAGGGACGCCCTTGGCCCTGACCCTGGCCACGACCGCCGGGACCGGCGTTGCGGTGGCCGGTCGGGCCGGTGCTGACGCCATCGGGCACGTACCAGGTGCGGAACGCGGCCGGGTTGCCGTCCGGCAGCGGCTTGGGACCCTTCGGCGTGCGCTGCTTGAACGGCTTCTGCGATTGCTTGGCGGCCATTTCGCCGCTCACGGTCAGGCCGCCATGCGGCTTCTTGCCGCCGCGGCCGCGACCGCGGTCCTCGCGGAAGGTGTCGAAGCGGCGCAGCTCGCGGCCTTCGTCGGCGGTGTTGTGGCCGTTGACGTAGGCGTTGCCGCCGCGGCCGACCTGCACGGTGGCCTTGGCCGCCTTGCGCTGGCCGATCACCGGCTGCAGGGTCAGCGCCGACGGGGTGCCTTCCTCCAGCTTCAGCTCGGCGCGCAGCGCCTCGACCTTGTCCTGCGCCAGTTCCATCGAATGCCCGCGCAGCAGCTCGCGCGGCAGCGCGATCTTGCCGTAGCGGGTGCGCTTGAGCCGGCTGACCTGGCAGCCCTGCGATTCCCACAGGCGCCGCACTTCACGGTTGCGGCCTTCCTTGACCACCACCCGGAACCAGTCGTGCGAGTCGGTGCCGCCGATGCGTTCGATCTCGTCGAACTTGGCGCCGCCGTCCTCCAGCAGCACGCCGCGCGAGAGCCGCTCGATCATGCTGTCGGGCACGGTCTCTTCGCCTTCCGGGGCGCGCACGCGCACCACGTACTCGCGCTCGATCTCGTAGGAGGGGTGCATCATCGCGTTGGCCAGCTCGCCGTCGGTGGTGAGCAGCAGCAGGCCGGTGGTGTTGATGTCCAGGCGGCCGATCGCGATCCAGCGCGCGCCCTTCAGCGCCGGCAGCGCCTCGAAGATGGTCGGGCGGCCTTCGGGATCTTCGCGCGTGGTCACTTCGCCTTCGGGCTTGTTGTAGATCAGCACGCGCGAGGGCTCGGTCAGTGCGCTGGCGACGAAGCTGCGGCCGTCCAGCTCGATCTTGTCGCCGCTGCGGATCGACATGCCGGTCTGCGCGACCTCGCCGTTGACCTTGACCAGGCCGTCGGCGATGCGCTGTTCCAGCGCCCGGCGCGAGCCCAGTCCGGCCTGGGCCAGGACCTTGTGCAGGCGTTCTTCCAGTTTCGGCTGCTCGGCGGCAGCGGCGTCGCGCTTGAGCGAGAGCTTGTTCAAAGACAGCTTGCGGGAGGTGTCACTCATTTACTTGGCTCCGGCCGGCGCGTTGCGCGTCGGCCTGTGGTTCGGAATCGGCATCGTCAACAGCCACGGTCGTCGTCGCGACGGCGTTGTCTTCGGCTTCGTTCGCATCCGCCGCGCGCTCTCCCGGCGCGGCTTCGGGTTCGCCCGTCGGGGCGGTCGTGGAATCCGTGGCCGCCGGCGCGTGGGCGTCGTCGGTCGCGGGGGTGTGCGGTGCTGCGGTGTCGCTGGTGTCGGTGTCGGTGTCGGTGTCAGTGTCAGTGTCCGTGGCGTCTGCAGCATCGGCCGCGTCTGCCTGCGCCGTCGCGGCAGGCTCGGCGGGTTCGCCGGCGGCTGCGGCGTGCGCCGTGGTGTCGCCCTGGTCGCCCTGATCGGCGGCGTCGCCCGGTGCGGCGTCGGCCTGGGCCATGTC
>NZ_AQOI01000464.1:0-23116 GCF_000364665.1 Xanthomonas sp. SHU 199 | reverse complement strand
TAGCGCGTCGCGGTCCAGCGGCAGCTGCGGCTCCAGTTCGCCGATGTCCTTGAGTTCGGACAGCGGCGGCAGTTCGTCCAGGCGCTTGAGCCCGAAATAGTCCAGGAAGGTCTTGGTGGTGCCGAACAGCGCCGGCTTGCCCGGCACGTCGCGGTGCCCGACCACGCGGATCCACTCGCGCTCTTCCAGCGCCTGGATGATGTTGCTGCTGACCGCCACGCCGCGCACCTGCTCGATCTCGCCGCGGGTGATCGGCTGCCGGTAGGCGATCAGCGCCAGGGTCTCCAGCGTGGCGCGGGTGTAGCGGGTCTTGCGCTCGGTCCACAGTCGCGCCACCCAGGCGTGCACGTCGCTGCGCACCTGGTAGCGGAACCCGGAGGCGACTTCGACCAGTTCCACACCGCGGCCCTCGCAGGCCTCGCGCAGCAGTTCCAGCGCGCGCTCGATGCTGCCTGGCGGCGCGGGTTCCTCCTCCGGGAACAGGCCGTGCAACTGCGCCAGCGGCAACGGCTGGTTGGCGGCGAGCAGGGCGGCCTCGACGATGCGGTTGATCAGCGCTTGATCCATGCGGGGGCGGGTTCTCGGTGGCTCAGGTGGTGGCGTCGGCGGCGTCGCTGTCGTCGAACTCGCTGTTGAACTGCAGCGGCGCGTTGGTGTTGCCCAGTGCCAGCGACTTGACGTAGATCGGCGGCATCGGCGGCCGCTCGGCGGCCTCGGCGGGGACGTGCGCCAGCGGTTCCTGGACGATGTCCAGCAACTGCTCCTTGGCCAGTTCCAGCAGCGCCAGGAAGGTGACCAGCACGCCCAGCTTGCCTTCCTCGGCACTGAACAGCGATTCGAAACGGTGGAACTTGCCGTCGTCCAGACGGCCCAGCACATCGCCCATGCGCTGGCGCACGCTCAGCGCCTCGCGCTTGATCGCGTGGCCGCTGAACAGCTCGGCGCGCTTGAGCACGTCGTACAGCGCCAGCAGCATTTCCTTCAACTCCACCGGCGGCGGCAGCTTGACCGCGGCACGGTCCGGCACATGGGCGTGCACCGGGGTGGTGTCGCGGTCCTGCCGCGGCAGCGCGTCGATGTCCTCGGCCGCCTGCTTGAAGCGTTCGTACTCCTGCAAGCGGCGGACCAGTTCGGCGCGCGGGTCCGTTTCCTCGCCGTCCTCGGCCGGCGGCCGCGGCAGCAGCATCCGCGACTTGATCTCGGCCAGGATCGCGGCCATCACCAGGTATTCGGCCGCCAGTTCGAAGCGCAGCTCCTGCATCACGTTGATGTAGTCCACGTACTGCCGGGTGATCTCGGCGACGGGGATGTCCAGGATGTCCAGGTTCTGCCGGCGGATCAGGTACAGCAGCAGGTCCAGCGGGCCTTCGAACGCATCCAGGATCACTTCCAGCGCATCCGGCGGGATGTAAAGATCCTGCGGGATCTGCAGGACCGGCTGCCCATGCACGACCGCCAGCGGCATTTCCTGCTGCTGTGGCGGGGTCGTCTGGGTTGGCGGGTTCGCGTCGAGCGCGAGTTCGGAAGTCATCGGTTGGACATCGGTGTTGCGGTAGCGAAGGGCCGGGCAGGCGCGACCCGGCGCGGCTCCTTGCCGGCAGTGCTGCGGTTCAATGGCGCGTCGTCCCCGCAACGCGCTCGGTACTTCAACAAGACACACGACGCACGCCACGCGTGTCGTGGCGGCGGGAACTGCAGAGGAGGACGTCTGCGCGGGCGGTGTCAGGCAGCGAATCGGTCGTCGGAAGGGGCTTGGGGTCGCCGATCACCGACGGGCCGCTGCATCCGGCCGCGTGCAATACGACCAAGGGTAATGCGCCGGCGGGGTCGGTGTCCAGCGCCGCCGTGCCAGGGCAGGTTCTACAATGACAGGTCTTTGGATAGGCAACGAGGGCAGAGACGCGATGTGGTACGTGATCGAGGGGTACGACGTGGCCGATGCGCTGCCGCGGCGGGCGGCGGCACGGCCGGCGCATCTGCAGCGGCTGACCGCATTGCAGGAAGCCGGGCGGTTGTTGTTGGCCGGGCCGTGCCCGGCGATCGACGCCGAGGATCCGGGTCCGGCCGGCTTCAGCGGCAGCCTGGTGGTGGCCGCGTTCGACTCGCTGGCCGAGGCGCGGGCCTGGGCCGAGGCCGATCCGTATGTCGATGCCGGCGTCTACGCCCGGGTCGAGGTGCGGCCGTTCCGCAAGGTGCTGCCATGAGCCAGGTCGGCGCCGAGCGGGTGGCGCGGATCCGCGCCGCGCTGGAGGCGGCGTTCGCGCCGCAGGCGCTGGAGGTGGAGGACGACAGCCATCGCCATGCCGGCCATGCCGGCGCGCGCGACGGCCGCGGGCATTTCAATGTACGGGTGGTCAGTCCGGCCTTCGCCGGCATGGCGCCGCTGGCCCGCCACCGCGCCGTCTACGCAGCGCTGGGCGAGATGATGCAGACCGATATCCATGCGCTGTCGATCCGCGCCGAGGTGCCGGGCACGGGCGGCTGACACCCGCCGGCGACGGCTGCCGCCGGTCCAAACAGGGGTATGCACCCCGGGAAAAAGCGGAATCTGCACCTGGATTATGCTGCATTGCGGCACGATTCCGACCGGTTTCTCATTATTCAAGTGACTGAAAAATAAGGCGTTTATTGTAAAAATAACAAAGGGCTTCTGCCTCGCGCTGAAAACGATTACAGTCCGCGCCAGTTTCTCAAGGTCTCTGCCGCGGAGGGCGGCACGATGGCGAAGAGCGCGGTTACCATCAAAGACGTCGCACGCGAGGCCCGGGTTTCCGTGGCCACCGTGTCGCGTGCGCTCAATGGCCACGAGAACGTGGCGGCGCCGGTGCGGACCCTGGTGCTGGAAGTGGCCGAGCGCCTGCGCTACAGCCCGCATGCGGCGGCGCGCAGCCTCAGCAGCCGCCGCACCCAGACCCTGGGCGTGGTGCTGCCCGACCTGTACGGCGAATTCTTCTCCGAACTGATCCGCGGCATCGACGGTGCAGCCCGCGCGCGCCGCCAGCACCTGCTGGTGTCCAGCTACCACGGCGACCCGGAAGAGCAGGGGCGGGCGCTGCGGGCGATGCGCGGCCGCGTCGACGGCCTGCTGGTGCTGTCGCCGTATGCCGAGCGCCCGGGCTTTCTCACCGACAACCTGCCGCAGGCGTTGCCGACGGTGTTGATCAACACCCACCTGCCGGGCACCGAATATCCGGTGCTGAGCATCGACGACCACGCCGGCGCGGTGGCGATGACGGAGCACCTATTGGCGATGGGGCATCGCCGCATCGCCTTCATCGGCGGCCCGGAACTGAACTTCGACGCGCGCGAACGCCTGCGCGGCTTCCGCGACGCCATCGCGCGCCATTCCGGCGAAGCGCATGGCCAGGAGTTCCCGGGCGACTTCGACGAAGCCTCCGGCTATCGCGCCGGACAGGCGATGCTGCAGGCCGGCACGCTGCCCGATGCGGTGTTCGCCGCCAACGACATGACCGCGCTCGGCTGCCTCTACGCCTTCACCCAGAGCGGCGTGCGCGTGCCCAACGACATCGCGTTGGCCGGCTTCGACGACATTCCGCTGGCGCGTTTCGTTCACCCATCCCTCACCACCATGCGCGTCAGCATCGCCGGGCTTGGTGAGCAGGCGATGCACCGCCTCCTGCAATTGATCGATCGGCCCGACGCGGACGACCGGCAGCGGCAGACCCTGGTTCCTACGTTGGTCGTGCGCGATTCCAGCACGGCCCGTTCCTGATGCGACGCACTTTTCTGCGCCGCATCGCTTGTTCCACTTCGTTCCATCGAAGCACCACGCACCACCCATAACGAGCATCACGTCTTCCTGGAGGGAAAACCCCACATGCAACACACCCCGCACTCCGCCCGGCCCACGCGCAAGCTGTTGAGCTGCGCCCTCGCCAGTTGTCTGCTGCTGGGCGCTGCGCCGGCATTCGCGCAAAGCACCGGTGCCACCATCCGCGGCCAGGTCAAGGTCGATTCGGCGCCGGCCGCGTCCGCGCAGGTCACCGCCACCAACCTGGCCACCGGTCTGAGCCGCAGCGTGCAGACCAGCAACGGCACCTATTCGGTCGGCGGTCTGCCGCCGGGGTCCTACCGCATCGACGTCACCGCCGACGGCAAGACCACCTCGCAGAACGTCACCGTGCAGGTCGGCCAGACCGCCACCCTGGATCTGGGCGTGGGCGGCGAAGCGGCCACCGCCAACGGGCAGGGCGCGACCACGCTCGACGCGGTGCAGGTGCAGGCGCCGCCGGTGCTGGTGGAAACCCGTACCTCGGAGAACGCCACCTACATTTCCAACGTGCAGATCGAGAAGCTGCCGCAGGCCACGCGCAACTTCCTGGAGCTGGCCGACAGCGTGCCGAGCGTGCAGTTCCAGCGCGACGCCAAGGGCAACACCACGGTGCGCTCCGGCGCGACCTCGGCCAACGGCACCAACGTCTACATCGACGGCATCAGCCAGAAGAACTACGTGCTGACCGGCGGCGTCAGCGGCCAGGATTCCAGCCGCGGCAACCCGTTCCCGCAGTCGGCGATCGGCGAGTACAAGGTCATCACCTCCAATTACAAGGCCGAGTTCGACCAGGTCAGCAGCGCGGCGATCGTCGCCTCGACCAAGTCCGGCACCAACGATTTCCACGGCAGCTTCTTCTGGGATACGACCAACGACGACTGGCGTGCCGAGAGCCCGCTGGAGCGCAAGGCCGGCCAGCGCGACGACTTCTCCGAGACCCAGTACGGCGCCACCTTCAGCGGTCCGATCCTCAAGGACCGCGCGCACTTCTTCGTGGCCTACGAGGCCAAGGAATACACCACGCCGAACACGGTGATCCCGGGCGGCATCTACGCCGACCGCGTCGACCAGCTGCCGGCGCAGCTGCAGCCGCTGGTCGCCACCTACAGCACGCCGTTCAAGGAAGACCTGTACTTCGGCAAGATCGACTGGACCCTGGGCGACAACAACCTGTTCGAGCTGACCGGCAAGTACCGCAAGGAAGACGAGCTGTCGGACATTGGCAACACCACCACCTACCAGCACGGCAGCAGCAACGGGCAGAAGGAAAAGCGCGCCAACCTGCGCTGGCAGTACAGCGGCGAGGCCTTCCTCAACGATCTGAACCTGAGCTACGAGAGCGCGTTCTGGACCCAGACCCCGCTCACCGACGGCAGCGGCTACGTGCTGTCCTACGTGCCGCAGGCCGGCAACGAGACCACCATCCTCAGCGCCGGCGCCGGCAGCAGCTTCCAGAACAAGGGCCAGAAGGGCTGGACCCTGCAGGACGACCTGACCCTCAACAGCCTCGATTGGCACGGCAGCCACACCATCAAGATGGGTCTGAAGTACAAGGACATCCAGCTCGATTCGACCCAGATCAATCCTGCCAATCCGCAGTACTACTACAACATCCTCAGCGATGTCGGCACCCCGTACCGGGTGCGCTTCGGCGACACCGGCGACGGCGGTTCGGTGCAGTCGCAGAACAAGCAGTACGGCATCTACCTGCAGGACGACTGGGAGGTCAACGAGCACCTGACCCTGAACCTGGGCGTGCGCTACGACTACGAGAAGACCCCGTCGTTCCTCGACTTCGTCACCCCGGCCGACGTCGCCAGCGCGTTGCTGAACTGGCGCAACCTGGACAACGCCAACTACGACATCGCCAACTACATCAGCACCGGCAACAACCGCAAGGCGTTCAAGGATGCCTGGCAGCCGCGCCTGGGCTTCTCCTACGACCTGTTCGGCGACCAGGCGCACGTGATCTACGGCGGTGCCGGCCGTGCGTACGACCGCAACCTGTTCGACTACCTGGCGCTGGAGCAGCTCAACAACAACTTCCGCTCCTACAGCTACTACTTCAGCAGCGCAAACACGCCGTGCCTCGGCCAGCCGTGCGTGGCATGGGACCCGAGCTATGCGACCCAGGCCGGCCTGAACGGGCTGGCGGCCTCCACCACCGCCGGCACCGGCGGCGGCCGCGAGGTGTACCTGATCGACAACAACATCAAGGTGCCGTACTCCGACCAGTTCAGCCTGGGCATGCGCAACATGCTGCATTTCTGGGGCAACGACTGGTACACGGACGTGACCCTGAGCCGCATCGTCAGCGAGGACGGCTTCGTGTTCCTGCGCGGCAACCGCCGTGCCGACGGCTCGTTCTTCCTGCCCGGCACCACTTCCGGCGTGCCCACCGATTCGCCCAACGGCTACAGCGCGATCGTGCTCGGCACCAACGGCCTGAAGACGCGCAACAACCAGCTGGCGCTGAAGCTGGACAAGCCCTACGACAAGGAGTCCGGCTGGGGCCTGACCGTGGCCTACACCTTCTCCGACGCGAAGGAAAACCGCCAGTACGGCGAGCACTATGCGCTGGACCAGCCGTCGATGGCCGGCTACGGCTGGCGTGAGGCCGGCGGCATCCCGAAGAACCGCCTGGTGGTCACCGGCATCTACGATCTGCCATACGACGTCACCCTGTCGGCCAAGCTGTCGCTGGCCAGCCAGACCCCGCGCTACGGCACCAACTGCCTGGCGGGCAACGACCAGTGCTATATCATTCAGTACAAGCCGGACGCCACGCTGGGCTACAAGGAATTCAGCCTGGCGGCGAACAAGGAATGGGATACCGGGTCGGGCATCAAGTTCAACGTGCGCGCCGATGTCATCAATCTGTTCAACTGGACCAACTACGCGGACTACAACACCGCAACCGGAACGTACGCCGATCTGAATACGGCGTTCGGTACGCCGAACGGCGTGCTCGCCTCGCCGATGCGGACGTTCAAGCTGTCGTTCGGCTTGAACTGGTAAGCAAGGTCGCCGCGGCTCCCGTGCACCGGGGGCCGCGGCGATGCGGAAGTGGGGTATTTTTTGCGTGCATGTAAACGATTTCACGGGGGGCACGATGAAGAAGCAGCGCAGGTTCATCAGGTTTTCGTTGATGGTGATGGCAGCAGGGGTGCTGCTGACGGCGTGTAAGAAGGTCGAGGAGCCGAAGGCGGTGGAGAAGAAGCCGGTGCAGGTGATCCTGGTCGAGGCGGAACTGCCGCCCAAACCGCTGAAGCCCGAACTGCCGCAACTGTTCAGCGACATCGAGCGGCGCACTTTCCAGTTCTTCTGGGACACCACCAACGACACCAATGGCCTCACCCCCGACCGCTTCCCGTCGCGTCCGTTCGCCAGCATCGCGTCGGTGGGGTTCTCGCTGACGGCGTATCCCATCGGCATCGAGAACGGCTGGATCAGCCGGACCCAGGCGGTGGATCGCACCCTGACCACGCTGAAGTTCTTCCGCGATGCGCCGGTCGGCCCGCAGCGCACCGGCAAGGCCGGCTACAAGGGCTTCTATTACCACTTTCTGGACATGCAGAACGGCCACCGTTACGACAGCTGGGTGGAGCTGTCGAGCGTGGATACCGCGCTGCTGATGATGGGCGTGCTGTTCGCGCAGTCGTACTACGACGGCGACGACCCGCGCGAGAAGGAGATCCGCGAGATCGCCGACACGCTGTACCGGCGCGTGGACTGGACCTGGCTGCAGCAGCGCGATCCGCTGATCTCGATGGGCTGGTTCCCCGAAAGCGGCTTCATCAGCCACGACTGGATGGGCTACAACGAAGCGATGATGCTGTACGTGCTGGCCTTGGGATCGCCCACCCATGCGGTGAGCCCGGATGCGTGGACGGTGTGGACCCGCACCTACAACAACGACTGGGGCGTGTACTACGGCCAGGAATACCTGTCGTTCGGGCCGATGTTCGCGCACCAGTACAGCCATGTCTGGATCGACTTCCGCGACATCCAGGACCAGTACATGCGCGAGCGCGGCATCGACTACTTCCTCAACAGCCGCCGCGCGGTGCTCGCGCAGCGCGAATACGCCATCGCCAATCCGATGAAGTGGAAGGACTACGGCGAGAACGTGTGGGGCCTGACCGCCAGCGACGGGCCGCAGAACACCGAGCAGGAGTATCGCGGCGAACAACGCCAGTTCCGCCACTATTCCTCGCGCGGCGCCGGCCTGCGCGAGAACTTCGACGACGGCACCATCGCGCCGACCGCGGCGGTGGCCTCGCTGGTGTTCGCGCCGGAAGTGGTGATTCCGGCCACCGAGGAGATGCACAAGCGCTACGGCGACTTCATCTACTCCAGCTACGGCTTCCTGGATTCGTTCAACCCCAGCTTCAACTACGATATCCCGCTCAAGACCGGCCGCGTCGTGCCCGGACGCGGCTGGGTCTCCAGCGACTACATCGGCATCGACCAGGGCCCGATCCTGACCATGATCGCCAACTACCGCAACGAGTTCGTCTGGAACGTGATGAAGAAGAACAAGTACATCCGCACCGGACTGGAGCGCGCCGGCTTCAGCGGCGGCTGGCTGACTCCGGAGGGCGAGGCGCAGCCGGTGCCGAAGAAGGACGAGCAGGCCGCCGCGGCGCGGGCGATCGGCATCGCCGAATCGCGCGCCGCCGCTGCGCAGGCGCAACAGAACCCCGACCAGCGCCAGCCGCAGAAGCCCGAATGAGCGCAGCACGCATGATCGGTCGTTGGGTGTCGCTGGGCTTGCTGATGGTGGCCGTATGCGGGTGCGCGCGCGCGCCGCAGGGCGAGGTGGTGCGGTTCTGGGCGATGGGCCGCGAGGCCGAGGTGGTGGCCGAGCTGATCCCGGAGTTCGAGAAGGAGAATCCCGGCATCCACGTGGACATCCAGAACATTCCGTGGACCGCCGCGCACGAGAAGCTGCTGACCGCCTTCGCCGCCGACGGCCTGCCGGACGTGTGCCAGCTGGGCAACACCTGGATCCCGGAATTCGCCGAACTGGGCACGCTGCAGCCGCTGCAGCCCTATGTCGAGCGCTCCAAGGTGGTCGACCCGAAGGACTATTTCCCCGGCATCTGGGACACCAGCGTCATCGATGGCCAGCTCTACGGCATCCCCTGGTACGTGGACACGCGCCTGCTGTTCTATCGCAAGGACATGCTGCGCGACGCCGGGGTGACCAAGCTGCCGCAGACCTGGGCCGAGTGGGAGCAGGCGATGGCGGCGGTGAAGAAGCATGTCGGGCCGAAGCGCTACGCCATCCTGATGCCGCTCAACGAGTTCGAACAGCAACTGTCGCTGGGCCTGCAACTGCCCGATCCGCTGCTGCGCGACCACAACAACTACGGCAACTTCGAAAGCCCCGGCTTCCGCAAGGCGCTGGCGTTCTACGCCAACATGTTCGACCAGGGCTGGGCGCCGAAGATGTCGGAGACCCAGATCTCCAACGTCTGGGACGAGTTCTTCAACGGTTTCTACGCGTTCTACATCTCCGGCCCGTGGAACATCCGCGAGTTCCGCAAGGTGCAGCCGGCTGCGCTCAAGGACCAGTGGGGTACCATGCCGCTGCCGGGCCCGGACGGCCCCGGCGCCGGCATCGCCGGCGGCACCAGCCTGGTGATCTTCCGCAAGTCCGAGCACAAGGACGCGGCGTGGAAGCTGATCGAGTTCCTGTCGCGGCCGCAGATCCAGGCGCGCTTCCACGCGCTGATCGGCGACATGCCGCCGCGGCGCAGCACCTGGGCGTATCCGTCGCTGGCCGACGATCCGCTGGCGCACGCCTTCCGCGATCAGCTGGAGCGGGTCAAGCCGGCACCGAAGGTGCTGGAGTGGGAGCGTATCGTGCAGGAGATGCGGCTGGCCACCGAGCGCGTGGTGCGCGGCGGCGAGCCGCAGGAGAAGGCGATGCGGGAACTGGACAAGCGGGTCGACGAGATCCTGGAGAAACGCCGCTGGATCCACCAGCAGCACCGCGAAGGCACGGCGGCGCCGGCCACGGGAGCGGCGCCATGAAGCGCGGTTCCCTGATCGGCTGGCTGTTCGCCGGCCCGGCGCTGATCGTGATCGGCGTGTTCTTCGGCCTGCCGGTGCTGTCGGCGCTGGCGCTGAGCGTCACCGACTTCGACCTGTACTCGCTGGCCGACCGCCACAACCTGCGCTTCGTCGGCTTCGGCAACTACATCGAGTTGCTGCAGACGCCGATGTTCTGGAAGTCGCTGTGGAACACCACGTACTTCGTGATCGTCGGCGTGCCGCTGTCCATCGGCGCCTCGCTGGGCGCGGCGCTGCTGCTGAACGCGCCGGTGGCGCGCTTCAAGGCGCTGTTCCGCACCGCGCTGTTCGCGCCGGTGGTGACCACGCTGGTGGCGGTGGCGGTGATCTGGCGCTACCTGTTCCACACCAGCTACGGCCTGGTCAACTACGGCCTGGCGCACCTGGGTATCGGCCCGATCGACTGGCTCGGCGATCCGCACTGGGCGATGCCGACGATCATGCTGTTCGCGGTGTGGAAGAACTTCGGCTACAACATGGTGATCTTCCTCGCCGGCCTGCAGGCGATCCCGCAGGACCTGTACGAGGCCGCGCGCATCGACGGCGCCTCGAAGTGGCGGCAGTTCCTGCACATCACCCTGCCCATGCTGGGGCCGGTGCTGCTGGTGGTCGGGGTGATCACCGTGTCCGGCTACTTCCAGCTGTTCGCCGAACCCTACGTGATGACCCGCGGCGATCCCCTGCAGAGCACGGTCAGCGTGCTGTATTACATGTTCGAGGAAGGCTTCAAGTGGTGGAACCTCGGCCGCGCGTCGGCGGTGGCGTTCCTGCTGTTCCTGATCATCCTGGGAGTGACGACGGTGATGCTGCGCTTCGGCCGCAAGAGGGACCTGGTATGAGCCGGGAGATCGGCGCCTCGCGCTGGAACACGCTGCTGGTCAACGGCGGGCTGCTGCTGCTCGCCGTGATCAGCCTGGCGCCGCTGTTGTGGATGGTGTCGGTGTCGTTCATGCCGGCCGGGCAAGCGAGTCGCTTCCCGCCGCCGATGCTGCCCACCGGCGCCACCCTGGCCAACTACGGCGAGCTGTTCTCGCGCACCGGCATGGCCCGCAACTTCGCCAACAGCCTGCTGGTGTCGTGCGCGATCACCTTCGGTTCGCTGCTGATCAACACCATGGCCGGCTATGCCTTCGCCAAGCTGCGCTTCGTCGGCAAGGAACGGATCTTCCAGATCCTGCTGGCGGCGCTGGTGATCCCGGCGCAGGTGGCGATGCTGCCGCTGTTCCTGCTGATGAAGCAGCTGCACCTGGTCAACAACTTCGGCGGCGTGGTCGTGCCGGCGCTGGCGACGGTGTTCGGCATCTTCCTGGTGCGCCAGTACGCGCGCTCGATCCCCGACGAGCTGCTGGAGGCCGCGCGCATCGACGGTGCCGGCGAGCTGCGGATCTTCTTCCAGATCGTGCTGCCGATGCTCAAGCCGGTGCTGGTGACGCTGACCATCTTCACCTTCATGGCCGCGTGGAACGACTTCATGTGGCCGCTGATCGTGCTGACCGACCAGGAGCACTACACCTTGCCGGTGGCGCTGGCGGCGCTGTCGCGCGAGCACATCATGGACGTGGAGATGATGATGGCCGGCGCCGTGGTCACGGTGGTCCCGGTGCTGGCGCTGTTCCTGGCGCTGCAGCGCTACTACATCCAGGGCCTGCTGCTCGGCAGCGTGAAGGGGTGAGCGAACGCGCTTGCGAGCCACTGGCTCGCGCGTTCGTGAACGCCTGGCCATGGATGGCCAGGCCGGACGATCTGGTGTGGGATTGTCACGCCATGGATGGCAGCGGTGAAGCGGAACATCGAGCGCCACTGGCGCGCGTTGCGCCGAACGCCCGGCCATGGATGGCCAGGCCTGACGTGTAGGAGCGGCTTCAGCCGCGACAACATGTAAGGCGATGCCGAGGGGCGCCGATGGGTGCGATGCCCGCTGGGATGCACAGACACATACAAGCAGACACGCAACGAAACGACAGCGACGGGGAAGGCGATGAGGGACGGGATGGCGATGACGTGCGCACGCGCGATGCTGGCGATGCTGGGACTGGCGGCCGCCCATGCCGTCGCCGCGCCGCCGACCTCCACGGTGACGCTGGACAGCTTCAACGATCTGGACAAGTGGCAGATCGTCGTTTCCAACCAGGTCACCGCCTCGACCCGGCTGGTGCAGGCGCCCAGCGGCGGCCGTGCCAAGGCGCTGTGCCTGGACTACGACTTCAACGGCGTGTCCGGCTATGCCGGGATCCGCCGCAGCGTGCCGATCGAGTACCCGGACAACTACCAGTTTTCGTTCCAGCTGCGCGGCGAGTCGCCGAGCAACGACCTCCAGTTCAAACTGGTCGACGCCAGCGGCGACAACGTGTGGTGGGTCAACCGGCCGCACTACGACTTCCCCACGCAGTGGAGCACGGTCACCTACAAGAAGCGGCAGATCGACAAGGCCTGGGGACCGAGCCCGGAGAAGGAGCTGACCCGCAGCGCACAGATCGAGTTCACCATCTACAACCAGGTCGGTGGCGCCGGCACGGTGTGCTTCGATCAGCTGACCCTGACCCCGTTGCCGCCGCAGGACACCTCGCCGCTGACGGTCAAGGTCAACACCGATACCGCGCCGGCGCTGGAGCAGCGCATCGCCGACGGCAAGCCCGACACCGTCTGGTACAGCGGCAACGCCAAGACCCAGACGGTGATGCTGGACCTGGGCAAGGTGCGCGAGTTCGGCGGCGCCAAGGTGCAGTGGGCGCCGGGCGTCTATGCCTCGCGCTACACCGTGCAAGGCTCGGCCGACGGGCGCAGCTGGCGCGAGTTGCGCAGCGTGACCGCCGGCAACGGCGGCACCGACTGGCTGGCGCTGCCGGAAACCGAGGCGCGCTACGTGCGCTTCGACCTGCAGGACGGCCCCAGCTTCCGTTACGGCATCGCCGACATCACGCTGCAGCCGCTGGCCTTCGCCGCCACCCAGAACGACTTCATCAAGTCGGTGGCGGCGCAATCCACCCGCGGCTGGTTCCCGCGCGGCTTCAGCGGCGAGCAGCCGTACTGGACCATCGTCGGCCTGGATGGCGGCCGCGAGCAGGGCCTGGTCGGCGAGGATGGCGCGATCGAGGTGGGCAAGGGCGGCTTCAGTATCGAGCCGTTCCTGCTGCTGGACGGCAAGCGCCTGAGCTGGGCCGACGTCAAGACCGCGCAGAGCCTGCAGGACGACTACCTGCCGATTCCCAGCGTGGACTGGACCCACGACAACGCCGCGCTGCGCGTGACCGCCTTCGTGCAGGGCGAGCCGGAGCAGGCGCAACTGGTAGCGCGCTACCGGCTCAGCAACCCGGGCAAGCAGCCGCACGATTACACCCTGGCGCTGGCGGTGCGTCCGTTTCAGGTCAATCCGCCCAGCCAGTTCCTCAACACCGTCGGCGGGGTCAGCCCGATCCGCTCGCTGGCCTTCGCCGGCACGCAGGTGCAGGTCAACGGCCAGCCGCGGGTGTTCGCGGTGCAGAAGCCGGATGCGGCGTATGCCAGCGCGTTCGACGCCGGCATGGACGTCGAACGGCTGAGTACCGACGCCAGCGGCCTGCCGCAGCAGGCGCAGGATCCGGACGGCCTGGCCTCCGGCGCGTTGCTGTACCGCGGGCGCCTGGCCCCGGGCGAGGTGCGCGAGGTGGCGCTGGTGATCCCGCAGACCGGCAACGCCGGCGTGCCGGCAGGCTTCGACGCGGCGCGCGCGCAGCAGCAGGTCGCCGCGCAGTGGCACGAGAAGCTGGACCGCGTGCAGTTGCACGTGCCGGCGCAGGGCAAGGCGGTCACCGACACGCTGCGCACCGCGCTGGCGCACATGCTGATCTCGCGGATCGGTCCGCGCCTGCAGCCGGGCACGCGCTCGTATTCGCGCAGCTGGATTCGCGACGGCGCGATGATCTCCGAAGGCCTGCTGCGCCTGGGCCGCGCCGACGTGGTCCGCGAGTACGTGGAATGGTATGCGCCGTACCAGTTCGCCAACGGCATGGTGCCGTGCTGCGTGGACGACCGCGGCAGCGATCCGGTGCCGGAGAACGACAGCCACGGCGAACTGATCTACAGCGTCGCCGACTACTACCGCTACAGCGGCGACCGCGCCTTCCTGGAACAGATGTGGCCGCACGTGCTCGGCGCGTACACCTACATGGAACAGCTGCGGCTGAGCGAGCGCACCGACGAGAACCGCGCGCGCAACGCGGCCTTCTACGGGATGATGCCGGTGTCGATCAGTCACGAAGGCTATTCGGCCAAGCCGATGCACTCGTACTGGGACAACTTCTGGGCGCTGCGCGGCTACAAGGACGCGGTGAGCATCGCCGCCGAACTCGGCCGCATCGACGATGCCGCGCACTTCGCCGCCTCGCGCGACCAGTTCCGCCAGGACCTGTACGCCTCGCTGGACGCGGCCACCCAGCAGCACCACATCGACTTCCTGCCGGGCTCGGCGGAGCTGGGCGATTTCGATCCGACCTCGACCACCATCGCGCTGGCGCCGGGCGGCGAGCAGGGCCGGTTGCCGCAGGCGCTGCTCGACAACACCTTCGAGCGCTACTGGAGCGAGTTCGTCGGCCGCCGCGACGGCACCCGCGAGTGGAAGGACTACACGCCGTACGAGTGGCGCAACGTGTCCGCGTTCGTGCGCCTGGGCTGGCGCGAGCGCGCGTGGGAGGCCACGCAGTTCTTCTTCAAGGACCGCACGCCGCAGGCGTGGAACCAGTGGGCCGAGGTGGTTTCGCGCACGCCGCGCAAGCCGTTCTTCCTCGGCGACCTGCCGCATGCCTGGGTGGCCTCGGACTTCGTGCGCTCGGTGCTGGACATGTTCGCCTACGCCCGCGACGTCGACGACAGCCTGGTGCTGGCCGCCGGCATCCCCGCCGACTGGTTCGACGGCAAGGGCGTGGCGATCGAACAGTTGCGCACCCCGCAGGGCCCGCTGAGCTACCAGCTGCGCCGGCAGAAGAACCGCCTGCTGCTGAACATCCCCGAGGGCCTGCGCATGCCCAGCGGCGGCCTGGTGCTGCCGTGGCCATACCCGGGCGAGCCGGGCCGCACCCTGGTCAACGGCGAAGCGGCTCAGTGGGAGCACGGCGAACTGCGCATCCACGCGTTGCCGGCGGATGTGCAGATCGAGGTGCGGTGAGGCCGGGAATGGGGAGTGGGGAATCGGGAATCGCAAAAGCAAAAGAAAAGCGCCGGCATGCCGGCGCTTTTTTTCTTTCTGGAGTATCGAGTTGTGAGAGCCGAGGTTCTGGCTTTAACGATTCCCGATTCCCCACTCCCGATTCCCGGCTAGGCGCTACCGCGCCGCCGCCACGATCGCGGCCGCCTTCGCCGAGCTCTCGCGCACCTTGTCCCAGGCGCCGTCGGCCAGCCAGTCCTTGGGCACCATCCACGAGCCGCCGATGCAGACCACGTTCGGCTGGGCCAGGTATTCGGCGGCGGTGCTTTCGCCGATGCCGCCGGTGGGGCACAGCTTGAGCTCGGCCAGGGGGCCGGCCAGGCCCTTGAGCATCGCCAGGCCGCCGACGGCGGAGGCCGGGAACAGCTTGCACACGCGGAAGCCGCGCTCCATCAGCGCCAGCAGCTCGCTGGGGGTGGCCGCGCCCGGCACCACCGGCAGCGGCGCCTGCGCCAGGGCGTCGGCCAGGGTCGGGGTGGTGCCCGGGGTGACGATGAAGTCGGCGCCGGCGTCGATCGACTGCTGCAGCTGGGTGGCGTTGAGCACGGTGCCGGCGCCGATCACGATGTCCGGCAGCTCGCGCTTGAGCATCGCCAGCGCGTCCATCGCCACCGGCGTGCGCAGGGTCAGTTCGATCGCCGGCAGGCCGCCTTCCAGCAGCGCGGCCGAGACGCGGCGCGCTTCTTCCAGGGTGTGGACGGTGACGACGGGCAGGATGCCGGCCGCGCGCAGCAGCTGTTCGGCCTTGGTCTGGTGTTCGGCGATGGTCATGGGCGTCTCGATTGCGAAGGGGGGCGAGGCCCCGGCCGCGCGCGGCCAGGGCAGGGTGAGGCAGACGGCGGCTCAGGCGTCCTTGGATTCGTGCGGCGCGGCAGCGGCCTCGGCATCGCGGCCCAGGTCGTACTCGGCGTCGTAGTTCCACAGGTCGCCGTCGGCGGCCGGCGGGCCGCAGGAGATCGACAGCGCACCCTGGTCGGCGGGGCCGACCATGCGGCGGTTGAGCCCGAACAGGTTGCGGCCCAGGTCGTGTGCGGCCGGCGCGGTGTTTGGCGCCAGCGGCCGCGCCGCCCACTCGGCGGCGTCCACCAGCACTTCCAGGGTGCCGGCCTCGCCGTCCAGGCGCACGATGTCGCCCTCGCGCACGCGGGCGATCGGGCCGCCGCGGGCCGCTTCCGGGGTCACGTGGATGGCCGCGGGGAACTTGCCCGAGGCGCCGGACAGGCGCCCGTCGGTGACCAGCGCCACGCGCCGGCCCTGGTTCTGCAGCAGGCCCAGCAGCGGCGCCAGCGAATGCAGTTCCGGCATGCCGTTGGCCTGCGGGCCCTGGTAGCGCAGCACCACCACGAAATCGTGCGGCAGCGCGCCGGCGGCGTGCAGCTTGTTCAGCGCCTGCGGCGCGTCGATCACCACGGCCGGGGCTTCGATGGTGCGGAACTGCGGCTTCACCGCCGACAGCTTGATCAGCGAACGGCCGAGGTTGCCGCGCAGCAGGCGCAGGCCGCCCTGCGCCTCGAACGGGTTGGACGCCGGGCGCACCACCGCCTCGTCGGCGCTCTTGGCCGGGCTCGGCACGTAGCTCAGCTTGCCGTCCTGCAGGCACGGCTCGTCGCCGTAGGCGCGCATGCCGCCGGGCACGATGGTGGCCAGGTCGTCGTGCATCAGCCCGGCGTCCATCAGCTCGCGGAACACGAAGCCGATGCCGCCGGCGGCGGCGAAGTGGTTCACGTCGGCCTCGCCGTTCGGATACACCCGCGCCAGCAGCGGCACCAGCTGCGACAGCGCGTCCAGGTCGTCCCAGGTCAGCACGATGCCGGCCGCGCGCGCCACCGCCAGCCAGTGGATGGTGTGGTTGGTGGAGCCGCCGGTGGCCATCAGCGCGACCACGGCGTTGACGATGGCGCGCTCGTCGATCAAGCGGCCCAGCGGGCGGAAGTCGTTGCCCAGCGCGGTGATGCGCAGCGCGCGCTCGGTCGCCTGCTGGGTCAGCGCCTCGCGCAGCGGGGTGCCGGGGTTGACGAAGGAGGCGCCGGGCAACTGCACGCCCATCGCTTCCAGCAGCACCTGGTTGGAGTTGGCGGTGCCGTAGAAGGTGCAGGTGCCGGGGGCGTGGTAGGACGCCGATTCGGCGGCCAGCAGTTCCTCGCGGGTGGCCTGGCCGGCGGCGTAGCGCTCGCGCACCTCGGCCTTCTGCTTGTTGGGGATGCCCGGGGTCATCGGCCCGGCCGGCACGAACACCGCCGGCAGGTGGCCGAAGGCCAGCGCGCCGATCAGCAGGCCCGGCACGATCTTGTCGCACACGCCCAGGTACAGGCTGGTGTCGAACATGTCGTGGCTGAGGCCGATCGCGGTGGCCTGGGCGATCACGTCGCGCGAGAACAGCGACAGCTCCATGCCGGGACGGCCCTGGGTCACGCCGTCGCACATCGCCGGCACGCCGCCGGCCACCTGCGCGGTGGCGCCGAGCGCGCGCGCGGTGCTGCGGATGATCTCCGGGTAGTGCTCGAACGGCTGGTGCGCCGAGAGCATGTCGTTGTAGGCGGTGATGATGCCCAGGTTGGGGGTGATCCCGCCTTCCAGCCGGCTCTTGTCGGTGGGGCCGCAGGCGGCGAAGCCGTGGGCGAGGTTGCCGCAGCTCAGGCGGCTACGGAACGGACCGTCGCGCAGCGCGGCGTCGATGCCGGCCAGGTAGGCGCGCCGCGACGGCGCACTGCGCTGGCGGATGCGTTCGGTGATCGCGTGGAGGGTCGGATGCAGGCTCATTGGCGGACGTGGCTATGAAGGGGGGAATCGGGAAACGGGAATCGGGAATCGGAAGAGCGGGAATCGGGAATCGGAAGAGCGGAAAAGCGTCAGCGCGCAGCCGTTGCGAATCCCCAATCCCTAATCCCCAATCCCGGCCTCACTCGCACCAATGCACGCGCAGGCGCGCACCCGGCGTGTCGAAGGCGACGCGGATCGGGTACTCGTGCGGGTCGGTGCCGGCCAGCGCGCGCTCCAGCACCTCCAGCTTCTGCTTGCCGCGCAACAGCAGCATGCGCTGGCCGATCGGCGCCAGGCCGGCCGGGGTCAGGGTGATGCGCAGCGGCCAGGTGTTGGCGCCGGGGCAGCCGGTGGCGTCGAGCGTGGCGTAGGGCAGCGGGTTGGCCAGGGCCTTGTTCAGGTCGGTGGCGCCCGGGAACAGCGAGGCGGTGTGGCCGTCGCCGCCCATGCCCAGCACCGCCATGCACGGGGCCGGGGCGTGCTGCGCGTGCAGGTTGGCCGCGTGCACGCAGTCCTGCAGCGGCTTGCCGACCCGCACCAGCGGTTCGAAGCGCGCCTCTTCGGCGCGGTCGAGCAGACTGTGCTGGACCAGGTAGGCGTTGCTGTCGCTGTCCTGCGGCGACAGCCAGCGCTCGTCGACCAGGCCGACCTCCAGCTTCGACCAGTCCAGCGGCAGCTCGGCCAGCGCCTGGTACACCGGCGCCGGGGTGGTGCCGCCGGATAGCAGCAGGCGCGCGCCGCCGCGGCGCTGGATCTCCTCGCGCAGCGCGGTGCCGATCTCGGCCGCCGCCGCGTCGATCCATTCGTCCGGATCGTCGTAGCGGATCAGCGTGATGCGGTCGGACAGCGTGGGGCTCATGCGATGGCTCCTGGGGATTGCCGCGCGGCGTCCACCGCGTAGGCGGCGGCGCCGAGCAGGCCGGGACGGGGATGGATCACCGCCAGCGACGGCACCCGCGCCATGATCGACGAAAACCGGCCCTTGTGCTCGAAGCGCTGGCGGAACCCGGAATGCTGGATCGCGTCGAGCATCTTCGGTACCAGCCCGCCGGTCAGGAACACGCCGTCCCAGGCGCCCTGCATCAGCACCAGGTCGCCGGCGATGGCGCCGAACACGGCGCAGAACACGTCCACCGTGCGCATCGCCCGGTAGTCGCCCTGCGCGGCACGCGCGGTGATGTCCTCCGGCTGCAGCGGGCCCGGGTCGTCGCCGGCGATCTCGCTGAGCGCGCGGTGGATGTTGACCAGGCCGGGGCCGCAGATCAGGCGCTCGTTGGAGACGCGGCCGAACTGCTGCGAGAGCAGTTCCAGGATGCGGATCTCCTCCGGCGTGCCCGGCGGGAAGCTGACATGGCCGCCCTCGGTCTCCAGCGGGAAGCAGCGCCCGCCGCGCATCAGCAGGCCGCCCACGCCCAGGCCGGTGCCGGGGCCGATCACGCCGTAGTTGCGCGGCACCTCGACCGGCGACGGGGTCCAGCTGGCGCCGCCGACCTGGACCACGTCCTGCGGCCGCAGCAGGCTGATCGCCATCGCCTGCGCGGCGAAGTCGTTGATCAGGTGCAGTTCGTCGAAGCCGAGCATGGCGCGGGTGCGCGCCCGCGAGATCACCCACGGATGGTTGGTGATGCGCGCCTCGTCGCCGTCGACGCGGCCGGCGACCGCGAAGGTGCCGCTGCGCGCGTCCACCCCGGTCTGTTCCAGGTAGTGGCGGGCGGCGTCGCCCAGCGACGGGAACTCCACCACCGAGTAGGTCTGGGTGCTGTCGTCGAGCAGCGGCACCGAGGCGTCGAGATCGGCGAGGGCGAAACGGGCATTGGTGCCGCCGATGTCGGCGACCAGCACCGGGCGCTGCGGCGCGCTCATTGCGCGACCTTCGGCGCGGCGCCGGACTGGTCGCAGGAGACGTAGGCCTGCGCTTCCTGCGGGCCCCAGCTGCCGGCCGGGTAGGGCAGCAGCGGCAGGTGCGCTTGCGCCCAGGCGGCGCTGACGCTGTCGATCCAGGCCCAGGCGGCGCGGACTTCGTCGTCGCGCACGAACAGCGCATGGTTGCCGTTGAGCGCGTCGAGCATCAGCCGCTCGTAGGCGATGCGCCGGTGCAGGCCTGTGGGCACCGACAGTTCCAGTTCCAGCGGCTGCAGTTCCAGCGCGCCCCATTCCGGGCCGGCCAGGCTGCTCATCAGCCCCAGTTCGATGTTCTCCTGCGGCTGCAGTTGGAAGGTCAGCCGGTTCGGCGCCACCTGCTGCGCGGCCGGGCGCTCGAACAGCCAGTGGGTGACCGGCTTGAGCGTGACCACCACGCGGGTGGAGCGCTCGGCCAGGCGCTTGCCGGTGCACAGCCGGAACGGCACCCCGGCCCAGCGCCAGTTGTCGATGTAGGCGGTGACCGCGGCGAAGGTCTCCACGTCGCTGCCTTCCGGCGGCTGGTAGGCCTGCGCCGGCTGGCCGTTGATGGTGCCGGCGGTGTAGCGCCCGCGCACGCTGTCGCGGGCGGCATGCTCTGCGCTGAGCGGACGCAGCGCGCGCAGCACCTTGACCTTCTCGTCGCGGATGCGGTCGGCTTCCAGCGACGCCGGCGGCTCCATCGCCACCAGGCACAGCAGCTGCAGGATATGGCTCTGCACCATGTCGCGCAGCGCGCCGGAGCGCGCGTAGTAGGCATCGCGGCCGTCCACGCCCTCGCTCTCGGCGACCAGGATGTCCACCGACTCGATGTAGTTGCGGTTCCACACCGCTTCCAGCAGGGTGTTGCCGAAGCGCAGCGCGATCAGGTTCTGCACCGCGGCCTTGCCCAGGTAGTGGTCCAGGCGGAACACGCGGTCCTCGTCGATCAGCGCGCCGATCGCCTGCACGATCTCGCGGGCGCTGTCCGAATCGTGGCCGATCGGCTTCTCCAGCATCAGACGGTGCGGTGCGGCCAGGGCGCCGCCCAGGGCCAGGCCCTGGCAGGTGCTGATGTACAGCCCCGGCGGGATCGCCAGGTAGCTCACGCAGCGGCGCGCGGTCAGGTCGCGCACCGCGGCGGCCACCGATTCGGCATCGCGCAGGTCCACCGAGCGGTAGTCGATGCGCGCCAGCAGCGCCTGCACGATCGATTCGCCGATCTGCGGCATCGCCGCCTGCAGGCGCGGCTTGAGGATCTCGTGGAACTTGGCGGTGTCGTGCGGCGACAGCGCCAGTGCGCGGATGCGGAAGTCTTCCGGCAGGAAGCCGTCGTCGAGCATGCGCAGCAGCGAGGGGAACAGATAGCGCTGGGCCAGATCGCCGGTGGCGCCGAACAACAGAAAGGTATCGTGCATCGACCGGGTTTCGGTTTCGGGTGACATGGTGTCGATCACCTGGGGGCTAGGAGTGACGTGGCGTGGGAAAGCGAACGGCGGCGACGGCCTGTATCCGGCCGGTTCGGGCGAGGGCGTGACGCGGGAGGGCCGCCAGGCGGGAACGCACGATCCAGGAGATGAATACGACTGCCAGACCTCTGAGCATACCTCTCCAATGCCTCATGCTGCAGGTCGGCTGTCATCCCGCAGGATGACGGGCGCGCGCCGGATCGGCGGCTGGCGGATCGCATTGCATGCCCTCCCAGGCTCGATGTTGCCCCGTGAAAACGGTTACATGGCAGAATACCGCATCGCGATCCATTGTTGCCTGCGCGCGGGCATGATGCGACCCGAATTCGTATGCACTGCCCTCGGGAGGGACCGGCGGCAGCCCGTTCCTCACTGCCGGAAACCGGATACATGGCGAAAGTACAACTGGACAACATCCGCAAGGTCTACGACAACGGCCAGGTCGCCGTGCACGGGGCCAGCTTCGAAGTGGCCGACGGCGAACTGATGGTGCTGGTCGGGCCCTCGGGCTGCGGCAAGTCCACGCTGCTGCGCATGATCGCCGGCCTGGAAGAGATCAGCGGCGGCGAGCTGCGCATCGGCGAGCGCGTGGTCAACGAGGTGGCGCCGAAGGACCGCGACATCGCCATGGTGTTCCAGAGCTATGCGCTGTACCCGCACATGACCGTGGCCGAGAACCTGGCGTTCGGGCTCAAGCTGCGCGGCGAGAGCAAGGAGGTCATCCGCCAGCGCGTGGCCGCCGCCGCCGACACCCTGGGCCTGACCCCGATGCTGGACAAGCTGCCGCGCGCCATGTCCGGCGGCCAGCGCCAGCGCGTGGCGCTGGGCCGCGCGCTGGTGCGCGAGCCGGCGGTGTTCCTGCTCGACGAGCCGCTGTCCAACCTGGACGCCAAGCTGCGCCACTCGGTGCGCACCGAGATCGCGCAACTGCACCGCAAGCTCGGCACCACCATGATCTACGTCACCCACGACCAGGTCGAAGCGATGACCCTGGGCCAGCGCATCGTCGTGCTCAAGGACGGGCTGATCCAGCAGATCGACACGCCGATGGCGCTGTACGACCGCCCGGCCAACCTGTTCGTGGCCGGTTTCCTCGGCAGCCCGGCGATGAACGTGCTGCGCGGGCGGCTGGTGGAAGAGGGCGGTCTGCAGCTGCAGTTGCAGGACGGCGGGCGGGTGCCGCTGCCGGGTGCGCAGATCGCGCCGCAATGGCTGGGCCGGGAACTGGCGATCGGCGTGCGGCCGGAGCACCTGCAGCCCAGCGACGACGCGCAGGGCGGCTTCGAGGCCACCATCGAGGTGATCGAGCCGGTCGGCAACGAGATCTTCGTCAATCTCAGCCACGGCGCGCAGCCGCTGGTGATGCGGGTGGCGCCGCGCGCGCTGCCGGGCCTGGGCGAGCGCCTGCGGGTGGCGGTGCGCGGCGACGCGCTGCACTTCTTCGATGCCGAGAGTGGGGGGCGTCTGGAGGTGCGGGATTCGGGATTGGGGATTGGGGATTCGCAACAGCCGTAAGCGAAAGCTGGCGTTACGGCGCGCGCTCAGCGCGCCAGGCCGTCGATCAGGGGCTGCCACCGTGCGGGGTGGCCGTCGACGTCCAGCCCCGTCGGCGGTGTCTCGTCCAGCGGCAGCACCGCCAATGCCAGGGTGCCGGCGACGCTGACCACGCTGCCGAATGGCTGGCCGTCGCGCTGCACCGGTGCATCGATGGCGACGGGCGCATCCACTTCCAGCAACTGCACGGCGCGCTTGGCCTTGCCCAGGAAGTGGGTGCGGGCGACGATTTCCTGGCCGGGGTAGCAGCCCTTCTTGACGCTGAAGGCGTGCAGCCGGTCCAGACCCAACTGCTGCGGGGTCCATTGTTCGCGCTGGCTCGGCGCAAGCCGGGCCAGGCCCAGGCGCAGGTCGGCCGCGCGCCAGGCCTCGGCCAGCGCCGGGTCGGCGGCCGGCGCATCC
>NZ_AQOI01000463.1:0-3440 GCF_000364665.1 Xanthomonas sp. SHU 199 | reverse complement strand
GGCCGACGCCGCAGGCGCCGCCTCGGTGGCCTGCGCGGCCACCGCACTGGTGCCGACCATGCGCGCGCTGCGTGCCGCGGTGCCGCTGCCGCCGGTGCGCGCATCCAGTTCGCTGACCTTGCCGTCCAGCGCCGCCAGTGCCGCGCCGACGTTGTTGTAGCTGGCGCCCTGGATCACGTACGTGGGCGCCACGAACAGGCCTTGCGCGCCGAGTCCGGCGCCGCCGCCCAGGAACGTGGCCATGTTGCTCAGCGACTGGTACAGCTGGCCGCCGTTGATCGCCTCGGTGCTGCCGGCGGCGACGCTGCCGGCGGTCAGGTTGACGATGCGCCGGGTCGCCGGGCCGCCGCGGCCGTTGCCGCTGCCCAGCGACACGGTGTCGGCCTCGTACACGCGCGAGCCGGCACCGAGCGCCACCGCGTTGTCCGCCGAGACGCCGGCATTGGCGCCGAGCGCGACGCCGTTGCTGCCGCTGTTGCGGACGAAGCTGTTGTAGCCCATCGCCACGCCGTTCTCGCCGATCGCATTTGTCTGCAGGCCGATCGCGGTGCTGCGCGCACCGGTCGCCGAGCTGCCGGCACCGTTGGCGGTGGCACCGGCGCCGACGGCGACGCTGCCCACGCCCAGCGCGGAACTGCGCAGGCCGCTGGCGGTGGCGCCGGCACCGGCCGCGGTGCTGTCCACGCCGCTGGCGCTGGCCACCGCGGTGCCGGAACTCTGGAAGCGCGCGCTGGTGTCGCCGGCCGCGGTGGCCACCGCGTCCAGCTGCGCCTTGTTCACCGCATCGGTGGCGTTGACCGCCGCGCCGACGTTGGTGATGCGGCGCGTGGCCGGCGCAGTGACGCCGTTGCCGCCACCCACCGACACCACGTTGGCTTCGCTGGTGCGCGCGCCTGAGCCCAGGGCGACGCTGCCGGCGCCGCTGGCCGAGGCGTTGATGCCCAGGGCCGTGGCATTGGTGCCGCCGTAGGCGAAGGCGTTCTGGCCGATCGCGGTGCCGCCTTGCGCCGTAGCCCAGGCGAACTGGCCGACCGAGGTGGTCTGCGCCGCGGTGGCCCAGGCCGAGGCGCCGAGCGCGGTCGCATCCTCGCCGGTGGCGCGGGCGCTGTAACCCAGCGCCGCGGCATAGGCGCCGGAGGCGGTGCTGCCCCAGCCCAGCGCCGAGGCGTAGTTGCCCGCCGCCGCCGCGCCGTAACCGAACGCGCTGGTGCGAGTGCCGCTGGCGGCGCTGAAGGCACCAACCGCGGTGCTGTAGTCGCTACCCGCGTTGGCCTTGTAGCCGTCGGCGGTGGCCTGCAGGCCGCTGGCGATGGCACCGGCGCCACTGGCGCTGCTGAACGTGCCGCTGGCCTGCGCACCCGCGCCCAGCGCGGTGGCGCCGGCGGCGCTGGCGGTGGTGGTGCCGTCGAGCAGCACGTTGCCGGACGCGTCGGTGTAGTACAGCGAGCCGCCGATCGCGGTGCTGGATTCGCCGGTGGCGGTGGCGTTGTAGCCGGACGCGGTGGCGTAGCGGGCACCCGCGAGCGCGCCGCTGCCGAAGGCCGAGGCACCGGTGCCGTAGGCGTTGCTGGCTTCGCCGGCGGCGGTGGCGTAATTGCCCTCCACGTAGCTGCCGACATCGTCGGCCGGGTCGCTGCCGCCGCTGGCCTTGAACTGCTTGCCGGTGGCGTCGGCCGACTGCTTCACCTCGTTCAGTTGCGCGACGTTGACCGCATCGGTGGCCTCGGTACCGGCGGCGACGCTGGTGATCTGCCGCTCCTTGCCGGCGCTGCCCACCGAGACGGTGTTGTCGCGCGACGCTTCGGAGTTCGCGCCCAGGGCCACGCTGTTGACGCCGGACGCATAGGCGCCGTAGCCGAACGCGCTGGCACTGTCGGCGCTGGCGTAGCTGAGGCTGCCGAGCGCGCTGCTGAAGTCGGCGGTGGCGCCGGCACCGGCACCGAACGCCGCGCTGTTGGCGCCCGAGGCCTCGGCCGGGATCAGGCCGAAGAACGAGGTGCCGCCGACCGCCACGCTCTCCTCGCCGGAGGCCACGCTGTACTCGCCCACCGCCACGCTGCCGCTGCCGGACGCGGTGGAGGAGACGCCGACCGCGGTGCCGTAGCTGCCGGAGGCCAGCGCGCCATAGCCCAGTGCCGAGGACAGGTAGCCGGTGGCCTCGCTGTAGCCGCCCAGGGCGGTGGCGCCGATGCCCGAGGCAGCGCTGCGGAAGCCGGTGGCCGTGGCCTGGTTGTCCGAGGCCACCGCTTCGTTGCCGGTGGCGGTGGCATAGGTGCCGCTGGCCTGCGCGCCGGCACCGCTGGCGGTGGCGCCGATCTCGCTGGCCTGGGCGTTGCTGCCGATGGCGATGCTGTTCTCGCCCGACGCCTGGCTGGCGTTGCCCAGCGCGACCGCATCGACCCCGCTGGACACGGCGTTGAAGCCGATCGCGGTCGCCCCGGCGGCCACGGCATTGGCGCCGCCGCCGAGCGCGGTGGCGCCGTCGCCGGTGGCGTTGGCGGCCTCGCCGGCCGCCAGCGCATTGTCGCCGTCGACCAGGGCGCCGGCATCGCTGTCGGCGCTGCCGCTGGCCTGGAAGTACTTGCTGGTCGCTGCCGCGGCCTGCTTCACCGCATCCAGCTGGGCGACGTTGACCGCATCGGTGGCCTCGGTGCCGGCAGCGACGTTGGTGATCTGCCGCTCCTGCCCGGCGCTGCCCACCGACACGCTGTAGGCGCGGTCGGCGACCGCCCCGGCGCCCAGCGCCACCGCATTGGCGGCGGTGGCCTCGCTGCCCGCGCCGATGCTGATCGCGCTTTCCGCGTCGGCCACTGTGTTGGTGCCGATGGCGATGCTGTTGACCTGGTTGCCCAGCGCCTGGAAGCCCAGCGCCACGCTGTAGTTGCCGTAGCCGAACGCGCCGCGACCGACCGCGGTGGCGCTCAGCCCCGGCGCCCAGCTGTTGAAGCCGATCGAAGTGGCGCCGCTGCCGCTGGCCCACGCCCCGGTACCGAACGCCGAGGCATTGGTGCCGGTGGCCCAGGCCGAGGTTCCAAACGCCGACGCGCCATCGGCCGTCGCCCAGGCATAGGCGCCGACCGCACTGGCGTCCTCGCCGCTGGCCCAGGCGTTGTCGCCCTGCGCCAGACTGTAGTTGCCGGTCGCACGCGCCTTGTAGCCGCCGGCGGTGCTGTGGTCGCCGGTGGCCTGCGCACCGTAGCCGGTGGCGGTGGCGACGCTGCCCGTCGCCTGCGCGCCCGCGCCGAGCGCGGTGGCGTTCTCGCCGGCATTGGCGCCGACCAGCACCGGCTTGCCGTCGGCATCGACGATCGGCTGGTTGTACTGGTCGTAGGCCTGGCCGCGGCCACCGATGGCGGTGCCGCCGGTGCCGGCGGCCGTGCTGCCGTTGCCCAGCGCCACCGCGTCATCGCCCATCGCCGCCGCGCCGCTGCCGAACGCCG
>NZ_AQOI01000462.1:0-5631 GCF_000364665.1 Xanthomonas sp. SHU 199 | reverse complement strand
GCGCGCGGCGCGGGTGCGCGAGGATGCGCCCACGGTGCACGACGCGCGCGAGCGCGTGGAGCAGGTGCGGGTGGCGCGCATCGCCGCCTTGCGCGATGCCGGCCTGCGCGATCTGGCCACCCCGGCCGGATTGAAGTCGGCGCGCGAGCGCCTGGGCGACGTGCTGCGCATCGCCGATCCCGGCGACCCGGTGGCGGCGATGCTGCGCGAACGCATCGACCTGGCCACCCACTACGGCAGCTTCCGCCCCGGCCAGGTGTTCACCGACGGCATGCACGACGGCGGGCGCGGCCCGCAGATGATCGTGGTGCCGCACGGCGGCTTCCGCATGGGCGCGGCCGAGACCGAACCCGGCGCCTCGCCAGCGGAGATGCCGCAGCACTACGTGCGCTTCGACCGCGGTTTCGCCATGTCGATCACCGAGGTCACCGTGGCCGAGTTCCGCCGTTTCGTGGAGGCGACCAATGCGCGTCCGCGCGCCACCCGGCGCGGCCATTCCACCGTCTACGACGAACGCAGCGGCAACTTCGTGCGCCGCAACGGCGTGGACTGGCAGTCCGATTACCAGGGCGCGCGGGCGGCGCCGAACAGCCCGGTGATGCACGTCAGCGTGCGCGACGCCGAGGCCTATGCGGCCTGGCTGTCGCAGCAGACCGGGCGGCATTACCGGCTGCCCAGCGAGGCCGAGTTCGAATACGCCCTGCGCGCCGGTGGCCGCGGCCGCTATCCCTGGGGCAACGCCGGCACGCCGCCGCGCGGCAGCGGCAACTTCACCGGCGGCGGCGACGTCTCGCCCAGCGGGCGGCACTGGCGCAATGCCTTCGTCGGCTACACCGACGGCTTCTGGGGCCCGGCCCCGGTGGCCAGTTTTTCCGCCAACGCCTGGGGCCTGCACGACATGGCCGGCAACCTCAGCGAGTGGGTCGCCGACTGCTGGCACGCCAGCTATCGCCGCGCGCCGGCCGACGGCGCGGCCTGGTACAACCCGGGCTGCCGCTCGCGGGTGGTGCGCGGCGGCAACTGGGCCAATGCGCCGGAGCAGACCCGCGCGGCGTGGCGGCTGATGCAGGATTCGGACAGCACCAGCGCACGCGTCGGCTTCCGCCTGGTGCGCGGCATTTGACGCCGCCGCGCCGGTGCCGGCGCTAGATTGCCTCACCAGTCAGCGAGGGGGAGTGCGATGAACCAAGTCTTCGGCCGCCAGGGCGGCGAACCGGGCGGCGGCCGCCGTGGACCGCTGGGCGGGGTGCGCTGGCTGGTACTGCTGGGCTTTGCCGTGTATGCCGGGTTCTACTGGTTCTCCAACCGCAGCGAGGATCCGTACACCGGCGAGCAGGTGCTGATCGACCGCTCGTTGAATGTGGAGGACGAGAAGGCGCTGGGTCTGCAGGCGTACCAGGAGATCCTGGCGCAGGAACATCCGGTCGATCCGCAGTCGCAGGTGGCGCAGCAGGTGCGTGCGATCGCGCAGCGGCTGATCGCCAAGGTCGACGTGGTCGAAGACGCGCTGGCCGCCGAGCACGGCATGCAGGCCAAGCATTACGCGCGCGGCTTCGACTGGGACGTCAACGTGATCGAGTCCGACCAAGCCAATGCGTTCTGCCTGCCCGGCGGCAAGATGGCGGTCTACACCGGGTTGCTGCCGGTGGCCAAGAACGCCGACGCGATGGCGGTGGTGATGGGCCACGAGATCGCGCATGCGCTGCTGCGGCATGGCGCGCAGCGCATGGCCCAGCAGAAACTGACCCAGATCGGGCAGATGGCCGGCGCCGCCGGCGGCCTGGATCCGCAACAGCAGCAGATGGCGATGGCGGCGATGGGCTATGGCTACCTGCTGCCGTACGCGCGCAGCCACGAGACCCAGGCCGACGAAGTGGGCCTGATGCTGGCCGCGGCGGCCTGTTTCGACCCGCGCGAGGCGGTGCCGCTGTGGGAGCGGATGAGCGCCAGCAGCGGCGGCCAGGCGCCGCCGGAGTTCGCGTCCACCCATCCCAATCCGGGCACCCGCATCCAGAACCTGCAGGCGCTGATGCCCAAGGCGCTGGAGTACCGGCAGCGCTTCTGCGAGTCCGCGCGTGGTGCTTCGCAGTAAGCGCTGCCGTCGCCGCACGCGTTGGCTGCCTTGTCGCTGAACGCCGCGCGCTTATCCACGCTCGCGTGCACGGCGGCGGGCGCATGATGCGCTCCACACCATCAGGAGCACTGCCATGAAACGCCTGCTGCTGTCCTCCCTCGTCGCCACGGCCGTGCTGGCCGGCTGTGCCACCAACCGGCTCAGCGACGACGAGCGTCTGACCCTGTACCGCGCCCACGCCGGTGCGCCGGTGCGCGACTTCCAGTACTTCAACCGGCTCAGCGGCTGGACCGCACTCGGCGACAGCGCGCTGGCGGTGTGGACGCGCCCGAACCAGGCCTATCTGCTGGAATTCGCCGGCACCTGCCAGGACCTGGATTTCGCCCCCAGCATCGCCATCACCCATTTCGGCAGCCAGGTCTCGGCGAAGTTCGACGATGTGCTGGTGCTCGGCGGCGGCCCCGCCGCGATTCGCCTGCCGTGCCGCATCGACAGCATCCGCCCGCTCGACGTTAAGGCGCTGCGCACCTCGGAGAAGGAACTGCGCGAGGCCAAGGTGCAGGAACGGGCGCAGCAGGCGCCTGGGAGCTGACGCAGTGCCGGGATTTGGGATTCGCGAGGCGGTGCGCGCGGTGGTGCGGCTAGGGTGATGTCGCGCTGTCGCTTGCTGGTGCAGCCTGTTGCGTCAGGTGCACTGCAAGGTGCTGTGCGGCACGCCCTTATGGCCCCGGGGCGCACGCTTCAGCCGCGACGGGTATTACCGGTAAGGCCGTGTCGCGGCTGAAGACGCTCCTGGAGGTCGGGTGAGGTGCGACGAACGCAGGCGCTTGGCGGTGTCTGAGCGTCGGTACGTGGGAGTGACGCGACGACGCGGTGGTGCTCAGGAGGCCTGGTCGGGCGCCACGTAGCCGTCGGGCTTGTCGGCGCCACCCTGGAACAGGAACTTCTCCAACTCCGTTTCCAGGAACGCGCGGTGCTTGGGATCGCGCGGCGACAGCCGGTTCTCGTTGATCAGCATGGTCTGGTGCGCCAGCCAGGCTTGCCAGCCGGCCTTGCCGATGTGCGCGAACACGCGCTTGCCGAGCTCGCCGGGATACGGCACGTAGTCGAGCCCTTCGGTGTCGCGTTGCTGGTACTGGCAGAAGACGGTGCGGGACATGTCAATTCCTGGCGGTGCGTACGGCGGCGCGCGCTGGCGCGCTAGAGGCCGACGAGCAGTTTGCGGATCGGTGCGGGCAGGCCCAGCGTCGACAGGTCGGCGCGCGCCACCCAGCGCAGGTCGTCATTGTCGCCCAGCGCATCGCCCATGGCGACCTTGCGCAGGCGCAGTGGCTGCAGGTGCAGGCGGTAATGGCTGAAGGTGTGCACGATCGGCGGCAGCGCTTCGGCGTCGTCGTAGGCGCGCCCGCGCATCCAGCGCGCGTACCAGGCGCGCAGCTCGCTGTCGGTGTCGGCCTGCGGCAGGGTCCACAGCGAGGCCCAGATGCCGGTCGGCGGCCGCCGCTGCAGCAGCAATTCGCCGGCGGCGTTCTCCAGCAGCAGCGCCAGCGCCTCGCGCTCGGGCAGGGTCTTGCCCGGCTTGGGCGTTGGCAGCGCCTCGACCAGGCCGTCGCGGCGCGCCACGCAGTCGTCCTGCAGCGGGCACAGCACGCAGGCCGGGTTGGCGCGGGTGCACAGGGTGGCGCCGAAATCCATCTGCGCCTGCGTGTAGTCGGCCATGCGCCCGTCCGGCACGGCGGCCACGTGGTCGTGCGCGAGCGCCCACAGCGGCTTTTCCACCGCCGGCAGGCCGGGGTAGCCGGCGATGCCGTGGTAGCGGGTCAGCACGCGCTTGACGTTGCCGTCGAGGATCGGGAAGCGGTCGTTCCAGGCCTGGCTGAGGATCGCGCCGGCGGTGCTGCGGCCGATGCCGGGCAGCGCGTGCAGTGCCTCGAAATCGCGCGGCAGGTCGCCATCGTGCAGTTCCACGCAGCGCTTGGCGGCGGCATGCAGGTTGCGCGCACGGGCGTAGTAGCCCAGCCCGGCCCATTGCGCCATCACCGCGTCGTTGTCGGCGGCGGCCAGGTCGGGCAGGGTCGGGAAGTGCTGCAGGAAGCGCAGGAAATAGGGGATGACCACCGCCACCTGGGTCTGCTGCAGCATGATCTCCGACAGCCACACCCGGTACGGACTGCGCGGATGCTGCCAGGGCAGGTCATGCCGCCCGTGGCGGTCGAACCAGGCGAGCAGGCGGGTGGGGAAGGTGTCAGAGGGCTGGCGCATGCTGGCTTCAAAGCTCCCTTCTCCCGTCGGGAGAAGGTGCCCCGCAGGGGCGGATGAGGGTACGGCTATTCCTTCTCCCTCCGGGAGAAGGTGGCCCGAAGGGCCGGATGAGGGTACGGGCGAAGCCTAGTGCGGTTTGGGTAGCGCCAGTGCCGGCATGGTTGGCTCCGCCGCACCCTCACCCCAACCCCCGCTCCGCGCCCCCGCCCGCGCTGGCGGCGCGGGCGCTCCAGGGCACGCGCGCCAGTGGCGCGCAAGCCGTGCCCAGTCGCCCCAGTGGGAGAGGGGCTCAGGATCAGGCACCCAAGGCGTCGGGCAGCAACGCGTCGACGAAGGCTTCGGCGTCGAACACGCGCAGGTCTTCGGGGCGCTCGCCGATGCCGGCGAAGCGGATCGGGATGCCGAATTCGCGGGCCAGGGCGAACACCACGCCGCCCTTGGCGGTGCCGTCGAGCTTGGTCACCACCAGACCGGTGACGCCGACCGCGGCGTGGAACTGGCGCAGCTGCGACAGCGCGTTCTGGCCGGTGGTGCCGTCGATGACCATCAGCACCTCGTGCGGCGCGCTGGGGTCGAGCTTGCCGAGCACGCGGCGGATCTTGCCCAGCTCGTTCATCAGCCCGGTCTGGGTGTGCAGGCGGCCGGCGGTGTCGGCGATCAGCACCTCGGTGCCGCGCGCCTTGCCGGCCTGCAGCGCATCGAAGGCCACCGAGGCGGCGTCGGCGTTCTGGCCCTGCGCGATCACGCTCACACCGTTGCGCTCGCCCCAGGCCTGCAACTGCGCTACCGCGGCGGCGCGGAAGGTGTCGCCGGCCGCCAGCATCAGGCTGTGGCCCTCGTCCTTGAAACGCTTGGCCAGCTTGCCGATGGTGGTGGTCTTGCCGACGCCGTTGACGCCGACGGTCAGCACCACGAAGGGCTTGGCGTTGCGGTCGATCTGCAGCGGCTTGGCCACCGGATGCAGGATCGCCAGCAGGTCGGCGCGCAGCGCCTGCTGCAGTGCCCTGGCGTCGGCGAACTCGCGCGCCTTCATGCGCTTGCGCAGGCTCTCGATCAGCGCGGTGGTGGCGGGAATGCCGACGTCGGCGGTGATCAGCGCGGTCTCGATCTCGTCGAGCAGGTCGTCGTCGAGCTTGGGATTGCGCGAGAACAGGCTGCCGACGCTGCGCGCGAAGCTGCTGTTGCGCAGACGCTCGCGCCAGCCTGGCTTGCCGGCCGGGGCGGCAGGCAGCGCGTCGCTGCGGACGAGGTCGGCGTCGGCTGCGGGCACGGACGCGGTGGCCGGCGCTGGAGCC
>NZ_AQOI01000461.1:0-1848 GCF_000364665.1 Xanthomonas sp. SHU 199 | reverse complement strand
CGGCAGCGCCAGCAAGGTGCCGGCGACGGCGAGCGCCGCGGCGAAGGTCGCCGGCCGCGGAACGGGCCGACGTCTGCGGACGGACATGGCTAGAGCACCGCGTTCTGGAAGTCGAAGTTCAGCTGGTCGCCGACCGACTGCACCAGGTTGCCCTGGATGAAGTCGACCCCGCCCATCCACATCGCGGCCGCGGCCTGCGCCTGTTCGATCTGCTGGCCGATGATCAGCAGGCCGGCGCGGTGCGCCAGGTCGATGGTGGCGCGCAGCTGGTCGCGCAGTTCGGGATCGGCATGCGCGCCGGCGAAGCGTGCCGACAGGCGCAGATAGCCCAGCGGCAGATGCGCCAGTAGCGCTTCGGCCTCGGCGCCCGGTTCGAACTGGCTGATGCAGAACTGCACGCCCAGCGGCATCAGCCGTGCGCAGAACTGCTGCAGCGTGGCGGTGTGGACCAGCGCATCGTCCAGGCGCAGGTCGATCACCAGCGAGGTGCCGGTGACGCCGCGCCGGCCGATGGTGTCGATCAGCCATTCGGCGAAGGCGGTGCGCGCCAGCGTGCGCGTGGACTGCGAGACGAACAGGCGCAGCGGCGGGGTGGCGTGCTGGTACAGATGCAGCAGGCCCAGCGCGTGGTCCAGCACCTGCTGGTCGAGGTCGGCGAGGCGTCCGCCGGCCTCGGCGGCCGGCAGCACCTGGCCGGCCGAGAGCAGGCTGCCGTCGCGCTGGCGCAGGCGCAGCAGCACCTGGTACTGGGCGATGTCGCCGCCGGCGACGGCGACGATCGGCTGGTAGGCCGGCTCCAGTTGTCCCTCCAGCATCGCGATGCGCTGCAGGTCCTCGTCGGTGCGCGGCGGCACGTAGGCGGCGATGCTCTGCGGATGCAGCCGCGCCTGCAGCGCGGTGCGTTCGACCGCTTCGAGCGCGCTGCCGGCGTCCTCGAAGCCATGGCCGAAGTCGGCGTAGCCGATCGCGCAGCGCAGGTGCAGCGCCTCGTCCTCGCGCAACGGGAAAGCGTGGCCGGACAGCGTGTCGCGCAGGCTCTGCGCGCGTTGCCGCTGCGCGTCGGCATCGGCGTCGTCGGCCAGCAACAGGAAGCTGTTGTCGTTGAGCCGCGCCAGCGGCTGCGGCGCGGTGATGCCGGCCAGGCGGCGCCCGGCCTGCACCATCAGCCGCTCGAACGCAGCGTAGCCATAGCGTTCGCGCAGGCCGAGCGCGCTGGCGATCTCGATGAAGTACAGGCTGCCGGGGCGGCGCGCGCGCAGCGTCGTGTCCAGCAACTGCAGCACGTGGGCGCGGGTCGGCAGGCCGGTCTCGGGGTTGTTCAGCGGCACCGCCTCGGTGTGGCCTTGCTGGGCCTGCTGGCGGGCGCGGCGGATGCGGTTGGAGACCGCGGCGATCAGGTGCCGCGGCCGGATCGGCTTGGTCAGGAAGTCGTCGGCACCGCTGTCGAGCACTTCGTATTCCAGTTCCGGATCGGCGTCGCCGGACAGGAACACGATCGGCAGCAGTTGGTGCTGCGGCTGCTGGCGGATCAGCGCGGTCAGGCGCATGCCGTCCAGTCCCGGCATGTGCAGGTCCATCAGGATCAGGTCCGGCCGGTAGTCGACGATGGCCTGCTGCACGCCTTCGGCCTGCATCTGCACCTGCGCATGCATGCCGGCGCCATGCAGCACGCTCTGCGCGAACAGCGCCTGCGCGCGGTCGTCCTCGACGATCAGCACGCGGTACGGCGCGGCCGCGGCCGGTGCGGTGGGATCGGAGGCGGCGTCGGCGTCGGCGACGACGAAGGCGGCCGCGTTGGCGTCGGCGGTGCCGTCGTCGTGCTCGCTGGCGGCCAGTGGCGTGGCGGCT